>JANXRU010000129.1 GCA_025356715.1 Bacteroidota bacterium | reverse complement strand
AAAAATAGTCCTAACAATTTGAATGCTCAAAGCGATGTGTTAATGGCTAAATATAAGCGGAAAGAAGTTTTGGGTATTGCTATGCCTCAAATAAGTGGAAGTGTAGATTTTAAAGATTTCTTGCAAATCCCTACGTCATTGTTACCAGGCCAAATTTTTGGGGCACCAGCAGGTACATTTATTCCAGTTAAGTTTGGTACAAAATATCAAGCATCTATTGGTGCTTCAGCATCTTTATTAGTATTTAGCGCTGATTATATTGTTGGATTAAAAGCCACTAAAGAATATATCAGTTTAATGAATATAAACGTGACTCGTAATAAATCAGAAACAGTAAGTGGAGTTAGTAAAGCTTATTATGGCGTATTAGTTAATAAGGAACGAGTAAAATTGTTTGATATTAATTTAACTAAATTAGCTAAACTATTAAACGATACAAAAGCGCTAAATAAGCAAGGTTTTGTTGAACTGATAGATGTTGAGCGTCTAGAAGTTATGTATAATAATCTAGTTACTGAAAAGCAAAAAATAGAAAACTTAATTTCTTTGAGCGAGAATGTTTTGAAATTTCAAATGGGATATTCAGGAAATGATAATTTAAACTTAACTGACTCTTTAACGATTGATGAAAAAACTGAAAATATCAATATTTCAAAAATAGAATTAACTAAAAGGCCTGAATACCAATTATTGGAAATACAACAACATTTAAATACAATTAATATCAAACGCTTACAATATGGTTATTTACCAAGTTTAATTGCATATGGTAGTTTGTCATATTCTGGACAAAGAAATCAATTTGATTTTTTTGATACAAAGAAAGATTGGTTTCCAACTGGTTTAATAGGTGGAACACTGTCTCTTAGTATTTTTGATGGATTACAACGTCATTATAAAATTCAACAAGCGAAGTTAGATTATAAAAAAGGAGAAAATAATTTAAAAAACTTTCAATTAGCGGTTGAATTAGAAACATCATCTGCCATTGTTAATTACAATAATGCGGTATCTACACTTCAAGTACAGAAACGAAATTTAGAATTAGCTAAAAATATTTATTCAGTTGCTCAAAAGAAATATGAGCAAGGTGTTGGCTCAAATTTAGAAGTAATCAATGCTCAATCTTCATTTAAAGAATCTCAAACAAATTATTTTAACGCAGTGTATGATATGTTGGTTTATAAAACAGATTATTTAAAGGCCACGGGAAGTCTAGTGAAATAAAGCTTAAAGAATAATTAAAAAATTAGTAAAAATTAAATAAATATTTTAAAAATAAAATTATGTCAAACATCAAAACAATCATTTCTACATTACTAGTAGCATCTCTTTTAGTAACCTCATGCGGTTCTAAAACAGAAACAGTTGCTGAATTAAAAGCTCAAGAAGCTACTTTAAAAACACAATTATCAGAGTTAGCTGCTAAAATTTCAAAATTAGAAGGAGATTCAGCTAAAAAGTTTGTGTTGGTAGAAGCAAATGCGATTTTACCAGCCATTTTTAAAACATATATTAATGTGCAAGGTAGAGTAGATGCAGAAGAAAGCGTTTCTTTAGCTTCTGAAATGCCAGGAACAATTACAAAAATAAATGTGAAAGCAGGTGATCAGGTAAATAAAGGGCAAGTGCTTGCTGAGACAGATGCTCGTGTTTTACATCAGAGTATTTCTGATTTACAAACCAATTATGATTTAGTAAGTCAATTGTATGATAAGCAAAAGTTGCTATGGGATCAAAAAATTGGTACTGAAGTTCAATTCTTGCAAGCTAAAACTCAGAAGGAAAGTTTAGAAAAAAAATTAGCTACAATTCAAGAACAAGTTCGTATGACGAAAATTATTTCTCCAATTGATGGAACGGTTGATGCCGTTGATATTAAATTAGGGCAATTGACAGCTCCTGGTATGCCTGCTATTCGTGTCATCAATTTTACAAATTTAAAATTGAAAGCTGATTTAGCAGAAAGTTATGCATCTAAAGTTCATAAAGGAGATGTAGTTTTAGTGAAATTCCCTGATTCTAATGACACTTTAACAACAGCTGTAAGCTATTCTTCACGATCTATTAATGCAATGAATAGAACATTTGGTGTTGAGATTGTATTAGATAATAAGAAAGAATATCACCCCAATCAAATTGCCATTATTGACATTAATGATTATAAATCTGATAAACCTGTCCTTTCAATCCCTTTAAATTATGTACAAAAAGATTTAGAAGGAACGCATTACGTTTTAGTTGCTGATAATAATAAAGCTGTTAAACGCAATATTACTTTAGGCAAAGAATATAACGGACGTGTAGAAATTAAAAACGGATTATCGGAAACAGATTTGTTAATTACATCAGGATATGATGGGTTGAATGAAGGAGATGCTATAAAAATTAAAAAATAATTTTTAGTGATAAGTTCTTGGTGTTTAGTTTTTAATAATTATATACTAGAAGAATAATATCCTATCAAACACTAAATACTAAACATTAAAAACTAATTAAAAATGGATTTCAAACAATTTAAACCTAGCTCATGGGCTATCGAAAATAAAACGGCTATATACATAGTGATGTTTATTATTACTTTATGGGGTATAAAATCATATATGGATATACCTAAAGAAAGTTTTCCAGATATTGTTGTACCTAAATTTTTTATTAGTACTGTGTATGCTGGTAACTCGCCAAGTAATATTGAAAACACAATTACTAAACCTTTAGAAAAAAAATTAAAATCAATCCCAGGTGTTAAAAAATTGACGAGTAATTCAATGCAAGATGTATCGTTAATTACAGTTGAATTTAACACAAATATTGCAATTGATAAAGCACGTCAATCTGTTAAGGATAAAGTTGATGAAGCCAAATCTGACTTACCACAAGCATTAACGCGTCAGCCCTTTGTTAAAGAGTTAGCCTTTTCTGAATTACCAATTATGTATATTAACATAGCTGGTGATATGGATTTACCGAAATTAAAAGAATATGCTGATGATTTAAAAGATAGAATTGAGGGTCTAAAAGAAATTACGGAAGTAAAGATGGTTGGTGCTCCTGATCGTGAAATTCAAGTGAATTTAGATATGTATAAAATGCAAGCTCTTCAACTTGGTATGCAAGATTTAGAACGGGCTATTGGGAGTGAAAATGTAACGATTAGTGGTGGACAAATTCCAATGGATGGAACAAAACGAACTATCAGTATAAAAAATGAGTTTAAAAATATTGATGAATTAAAAAATCTAGTAATTTCTTCTCAGTCTGGTGCCAGACTTTATTTAAAAGACTTTGCGCAAGTTGTAGATACAAATCGAGAAACAGAAAGTTATGCGCGATTAAGTGGGAAAAATGTGATCACTTTAAATGTTATTAAACGTGCTGGAGAAAATTTAATTTCAGCGTCAGATAAAATAAAAAAGGCGATTGAAGAATTGAAACAGACTGAATTTCCTTCTAATATAGATGTTAAAATCACCGCTGATCAATCAGATAAAACAAAATTAACTCTACATGATTTAATTAATACGATTATTATTGGATTCATTTTAGTAACTGTTATTTTAATGTTTTTTATGGGTGTTACAAATGCATTATTTGTCGCTTTGTCTGTTCCGTTATCCATGTTTATTGCTTTTATATTTATGCCAAGCATGGGCTTTACTATGAACATGATTGTTCTCTTTGGTTTTTTACTCGCGCTTGGTATTGTGGTTGATGATGCTATTGTGGTGATAGAAAATACACATCGATTGTTTGATAACGGAAAACGAGATATTAAAACGGCAGCAAAAATGGCCGCAGGAGAAGTTTTTTTACCTGTATTAAGCGGAACCATTACAACGCTTGCGCCATTTATTCCTTTAGCATTTTGGCCCGGTATTATTGGTAAGTTTATGTTTTATTTGCCAATTACTTTAATCGTAACCTTGCTTGCTTCTTTGTTTGTGGCTTATATTATCAACCCAGTTTTTGCTGTTGATTTTATGAAACCGCATCAAGAAGAATTTAAAAATTATGGTAAAATAAATCGCAAGGCTATATTACGTTTAATTGTGTACGCTATTGTTGCAGTAATATGTTATGCAACTGGTCACATTGCTTTTGGTAATTTAATGATTTTCTTCGGATTATTTATGTTATTTCATCGCTTGTTTTTATATAAAGTCATCGAAAATTTTCAAACAAAAATATGGCCAGCTGTCCAAAGAGGCTATACTAATATATTAGTATGGGGACTAAAACGCCCGTATATGTTATTGGCGTATACGATTGGTTTATTAATATTTTCTGTTTTTTTAATGAAAGTTCGCTCACCCAATGTTGTGTTTTTTCCGCAAGGCGATCCAAATAATATTTTTGTTTATGTGAAGCTGCCCGAAGGAACAGATCCTCGTAAAACTAATGAGGTGATGAAGTTAGTAGAAGAAAAAGTGAATGTTATTGTTGGTGAAAATAACCCCATTGTTTCGTCGATGATAACGAATGTAACCATTGGTGTTACTGATCCTCAAGATGAAGATCAAAGTTCATATTCTAATCGTGGGAAAATTGCGATTAACTTTTGTGAATTCAGTGAACGTCATGGAGAAAGTACCATGGAATATTTGAAAAAATTGCAAACGAATAATTGGAACATTGCTGGAGCAGAAATTACTGCTAACAAAGAGCAAGCGGGACCACCAGTTGCAAAAGCGATTAACATCGAAATTAAAGGTGATAAATTTGAAGAGTTAGTTAGTAATGCAAGATCATTGAAAGCTTTTTTAGAAAAGGCAGAGGTACCAGGAGTTGCTGAACTGAAAACGGATTTTGTGGACAATAAACCTGAAATAGTTTTTGATATTGATAGAGAGCGCGCTAATCGCGAAGGTATATCAACGGTACAATTAGCGATGGAAATTCGTAAAGCGGTTTTTGGAATAGATAACCCTAGTAAATTTAGAGATGCTAATGATGAGTATCCTATACAATTGCGTTATGCATATAGTCAACGTACAAATGCAGAGCAAATAAAAAATATTAAGGTAACGTTTAGAGATATGAATATGGGAGGAATGTTGAGGTCAGTGCCACTGTCATCTTTTTGTGATATACGTTATGAAAATACATATGGAGGGATTAAACGTAAACAAAATAAACGTGTCATATCCTTATCATCTGATGTGCTTGAAGGCTTTAATGCAAATAATGTAGTAGCTGCGTTAGAAATTGCAGCTAAAGGTTACAGGCCTACAGGAGCCGTAGAAGTTAAATTTACTGGTCAACAAGAAGAGCAAGCTGAAACGGGTGCGTTTTTGGGTGGAGCCATGATGACTGCAATTGGTATTATTTTATTGGTATTGGTTATTCAATTTAATTCCATTGGTAAGCCAATTATTATTTTATCAGAAATAGTTTTAAGTGTTATTGGTGTGTTATTAGGCGTTGGTATTTTTAAAATGGATATCAGTATTATTATGACTCTTTTAGGAATTGTTGCTTTAGCTGGAATTGTAGTAAGGAATGGTATACTCTTAGTTGAATTTGCTGAAGAAGAGCGTCACAGAGGTGTTAACCTATACGATGCTATTTTAGATGCTGGACGAACTCGTATGACTCCAGTTATATTAACAGCTGTTGCTGCTATTCTTGGATTAATACCATTAGCAGTTGGTTTAAATATTGATTTTGAAAGTTTATTAGCTCATGGAACACCTCATATCCATTTTGGCGGAGACAATTCCGTGTTTTGGGGCCCTTTAAGTTGGACGATGATTTTTGGTTTATCTTTCGCTACATTATTAACTTTATTGTTAGTACCGGGAATGTATTTAATTGCAGAGCGTTTGAAACGCAAAGCCGAAGTTATTTTAGAACATTACTCATTACCAAAAGCTATGATGTATATTCCGTTTTTTGTTCTTGTTTGTACAATCATATTGTCTATACAACGTAAAAAATTAGATTACGGAAATTTAGATAGATAGTCTCTATGATACGGCTCGCTTTTAGCGAGCCGTTTTTGTTTGTTACTATGTTAATGTTTTTGTCCTAATACATCACGAATAATTCATACTTTTAAAATTAGTATGACCCCATTTCTTAATCTATTAGCAAACTATATTTTCGAGCATCATCAACATGATACGGATAAACTATGTATTGTATTACCTAACAAGCGGGGCGCTTTATATTTAAAACAACATTTAGCTAAAGCGTTTAATAAAACGATTTGGTTACCTACTATTATTAGTGCCGAAGATTTAGTGGCTCAATTATCAGGCTTACAACATGCAGATAGCATTGATTTAATTTGTGAGTTGTATGTTGCCTATACTTCTGTTTTAAAAGAAAAAGCCGAACCTTTCGATTCCTTTGCTAAATGGGGAAATTTAATGCTTCAGGATTTTAATGAAGCTGATCGTTATTTGGTGGATACAAAAGTATTGTATCAGGAATTGAAAGAAATAAAAGTACTCGAAAACTGGTCGTTGAGTGCCGAAAAGCTAACGACTACACAAGAAGAGTATTGCAATTTTATGTTTTTAATGGGCACTATATACGAAGTGTTTACACAAAACTTACTTCAAAAAAAACAAGCTTATCAAGGTTTAATGTATCGTAAGGCAGTGGAGCATTATCAAGAATCTGCATATATTAATCAATTTTCAAATATCGTAATTGCTGGATTTAATGCACTAAACAATGCGGAGACTATTATTTTTTCTGACTTAGTGAAACAAAAAAAAGCAAACATTATTTGGGACGGCGATACCTATTATGTAAATAATAACGAATACGAAGCTGGTTTATTTTTGCGTAGAAATTTTACGAATAACTGGTTAGATACTAAAAATTATATAGGAAATTATTTTAAAGAAATCTCTAAACACATCGATATTGTTGCTGTTCCAAAACAAATGGGACAAGCGCAAGTAGTTGCGAACCAATTGAAGCAATGGATAACTGAAGGGAAATCATTAAGTAAAACAGCCATTGTATTGGCTGATGAAAGTTTGTTATTTCCTATTTTAAACCTGTTACCTAAAGAAGTACAGTATGTCAATATCACAATGGAGTATCCATTAAGATATACACCTATTTATGATTTGGTAGATAATTTAATTAGCTTGCATCATTCTACTCAAAAAACGGGTAACTCCAAAAGTTTTTATTTTGCAGATGTTTTTAAAATTTTACAAAACACTTTGTTTAAGCAATATTACCAAGGCTTTGAACCAAATATTAAATTACAAGCCATCATCCAACGTATCATTGATAAAAATTATGTATGGATAAACGCTTCAGTTTTGGCGACATTATTCGAAGATAATTATAAATACATCGCGCACTTATTCGAACAATGGACTAATTCCTCTCAAGGTATTAAATCTATTTCTCAGGTAATTGAAGTATTTAATACTTCGGAAAATGAAATTTTAAAAATATCTCCTACTGAAAATGAATATTTACATGTGTTCACTAAATATTTTAATCGTTTACAAGATCTTATTACTACACATCATTATTTAGAATCCTTACAAACCTTAAAAAGTTTATATAAGCAAATTATTGGTACAGCCTCTGTTCCTTTTATTGGTGAGCCTTTACAAGGCTTGCAAATTATGGGTGTATTAGAAACCCGAACCCTTGATTTTGAAAACGTGATGATATTAGGAGTCAATGAAGGCGTTCTTCCATCTGGTAAATCAACTAATTCTTTTATTCCAAATGATTTAAAACGCTTTCATCAAATGCCATTGTATGGCGATAAAGACGCGGTGTATGCCTATCACTTTTACCGACTATTGCAACGCGCAACAAATGTTTTATTAACCTACAATACAGAGCATAGTGCATTGGGTTCTGGCGAAAAAAGCAGATTCATAACCCAATTGCAATTTGAATTAGAAAAATATAACCCAAAACACATCATTACAGAAAAAATGTTGAGTGGCGGTTCACTTCCTGCAAGCACACGTAATATAATTGAAATTCCAAAAACAGATGTTAATTTAATTCCGATTATAAAAAAACTCACCACCAATGATGAGTATAGTGGCTTAAGTCCTTCTGCCTTAATTACCCATAAAGATTGTGCCCTACGTTTCTTTTTTAGATATGGTGCTGGTATAAAAGAAACAGAGGATGTTGAAGAAAATGCAGAAGCTAATACCCAAGGTTCTATTTTACATGAGGCTTTAGAAAAATTATATATCCCATACATTGGTCGTGTATTAAAAACAGATGATTTAAAATTAGCATTAACGCAAACAAACGAAACTGTTGATACTATTTTTCAAACGTATTTTAGTCAAAAAGAAAGCCAGTTTGGTAAGAATTTTTTGCAACGTAAAGTGCTTTACGAGTATGTTAATAAATTAGTAAAATCCGATATTAAATTAATTAACCAATCAGTAAAAACCAATGAATTACTAAGCATCATTGATTTAGAAAAAACAATGATTTCCACGGTAACAATTGATATTAAAGGTGTTCAGACGCCTGTTTATATCAAAGGTTCCGCTGATAGAATTGATAAATTAGGAAATCATATCAGAGTAATTGATTATAAATCGTCTGTAAAAACTACTGATAAATTTAAGTTTATTGATTTCGATTTGTTATTTTCGGATGGCGATTATAATAAAATGTTGCAATTATTTATGTATGCGTGGCTGGCTGTAAAAAACAACATTGCTCAAGTGGAACAATTAAGACCATGTATTATTCCTTTCAAAAAGTTTGAAGATACGCCGCGATTTATTTTAGAAAATACCAGTCGTAATGCGGAGATTTTAAATTTCACCGACGAACTTTTAGCGGAATTTGAAACTCGTTTAATGATTGAAATTCAAAAAATGATTGATGGAAAAACGTCTTTCATACAAACCGAAGATTTACAAGCCTGCGAATACTGTGCTTATGCAGCTATTTGTAATGTTTAGAAAACATAATGATTTTTTTATAAATTGGCTTGTTGTCTGTAAAGCTTGAGTAATTATGTATTACCTCACTAGTGGCGGCACAAAGTTAAGTCTCGTTTCTTATTGTTTCAGGTTTTCAATTTTAAGAGCCATAGAAACAAGTATAGCTACATTTTTTTCGTCGATTTTTGCAGGAGTCCAATGCCCAAGTTTTTTAATTGCCTCAACGAAAACAGAAGTGTAACAATTGTCTGTACTTGAGGAGGAAACAACATTTTCAATGTTACCTTCCGCAGTAATTACGAAGCCCACATAGATTTCTCCTAATGTGCATTTGCAAATATTGCTTTTATTGGTTGTTGTATAAATTTTATTTTGCAATGCCGTCATTGTGTTATCATAGTCAGGAGAGTCTTTGATAATATCATATGGAACTATGCTAGGATATTTTTCTTTAAATGGTGAAGTGTTTACTTGCATTGGTAAACCGAAAACATTTATCCTTTGGATTCTGTCATCAGGCTCTTCTGTTAGTTCATTACCTTTGTCGTCCCAATATTTATTTGGCCCAATTGGTTTGTTATCGAACGCACCCTGAATGCTGTCAAAAGATAGATTGTATTCAATATATTTCTTCTCATATTTTTTTTGCCCGTTTACGTACCAACAAGTTTCTG
>JANXRU010000101.1 GCA_025356715.1 Bacteroidota bacterium | reverse complement strand
ACAGGACCGAAATCAAAAAAAACAATATCCTCCTTTTTTAAAACTAAATCAGGTGGATTTTCTTTGTAAGGAAACAAGGTGTTTTTGCCAGCTCTGACAATGCGCTTATGCCAATATTTTTTAATGCCAAATAATTCAAAGGCCAAATCAAATACTTCTGTATTTAATTGACGTTCCGATTTACCCACTGTTATTAGCCCTCGCGCTTCTATCTCTTTAAATAAAATAAGAGCTTTTTCTTCTGCTTCTATGAGATGTTGTTTGATGGATGGCATGATGTATTTGTTTTTTGGTTTTTATTAAAATGATATCTTTCTATTTCAAATCGTTTATCAATAATTTTTAGGAATATGAAATTCAATTATTATTTATACCCCATGCGAAGAAAGCAACCAAATTAAATATAACCACACAATAATATTTAAAAGGCTTCCTATTAAAAAAGTCCATCCTAATGTTTTTTATGAAACATAGTAATTAAAGTTATTCCTCCAATCAATGGAATAAATGTAAATACAACTTCAGAAATAATTACTCCATTCAAATCCTTATTTAGTAATCTTCCAAAAATAAGTGCCAATATATTAATTCCGATGGTTGTCAGTATACCATAACCAATCGCATTATCCCATGCTATTTTATCTTTTGTCATAAGGTCTTGGTATATCTTACTTTTCAATTTAACGTTTTCGCAGTTTGCTTCGGCCGACGTTTGAAACACTTTCTACCGAAAAGCTACTAACGAAGATAAATGTTTATTGGCATTTGCAAAGAAAAAAAACGATTCTACCACTTTTGCAAGGCTGGGGCAAAGCATATATGTTAGGTGTATGTCCGCTGTACGCAGTTAAGTACGTTTCACTTATTCAAATTGTCAACTAGGTCAACAAAGTTGTTGTAATTCACTTTGCCTTTTTCTATTGTTATTATATTTAGCCACTCACGGCCTTGTTTAACTTCGAAGTTTAACCAACTGTCTCTTCCGTCATATACAACTCTTTTATCTTGCAGTTCAATATACCAAGAACCAAACACTTTGTCTTTGTATTCCTGTTTTATAATTGTCTTATTAGTTAAGTTTAATAAACACAGGTCATAAAGAAATAAATTCCAGTTTCTTGAAATTTGTTTTTCAATGTCAAACGCGTCGCTTTTAGAGCGTTCAATTGTTTCATTTGTCGCATTGTCTATTACTTCTACTTTATGTCCATACAGGTCTACAAGTGTAACTTTAAATACGCCATTAGAAACTTCGTCAATATTTATTGTCCAACCTGGAAGTGAATTCATATTTTATTGTCTTACAGTTTCGGTTTCCACCCAGTGGCTTGCACCTATCTACTCACTTGGCTCTATATGAATAAGCACATGTCCCAGTTGAGGAATTTCTTTGCGTAAATAATCTTTGAGATCATGCGCAATGTCATGCCCCTTCTTTACAGTAATAGTAGCATCAACAGTAGCGTGTAAATCAACATGATATTTCATACCGGCTTTACGAATGAAGCATTTTTCGGTACCAATTACACCATCTACTTCTAAGGCTTTTTCCCTGATAGAAACAATCAAATCGTCGTATAAGTGTTCGTCCATTATTTCTCCTAGTGCGGGGCGGAAAATTAAATAACTATTATATAAAATAAAGCCTGATGCAAATAATGCCGCCCAATCATCGGCCGACTCATAGCCTTTACCAAAAAACAATGCAACACTAATTCCTATGAAGGCAGCAACAGATGTAATGGCATCACTACGATGATGCCAAGCATCAGCCTTTAAAGAAGAACTATGTGTTTCCTTACTGCGCTTGATAACGATTCGGAAAGAAATTTCTTTCCAAATAATAATGGCGCCTAAAATAAAAAGGGTAAACGGTTTTGGTAAATCATGTGGCGTGTGAATATTAACCCAACTCTCGTGAGCAATAATGACGGCTGATGCTATCAAAAATCCAACTACTAAAAAAGTAATTAAAGGCTCTGCTCTTCCATGCCCATAAGGATGATTTTTATCTGCTGGCCGATTAGAATATTTAATACCAAACAAAACTAAAAACGACGCAAAAATATCAGTCGTTGATTCAATCGCATCTGCTATCAACGCATACGAATTACCGAAGTAACCAGCTAACCATTTGATAATAGCTAAACTCGCATTACTTACAATACTAAAGTAAGTTGCTTTAACTGCTGTTTCTTCGTTAGTCATGTGATATTATTTTATATTAAGGACTACAGCTAGATTGTATATTACGAACTAATTAAAATCATTACTTAGTGCTAGGAAGACAACAATTGTCGGATAAGAAAGCTTCAAGTTCGAGGCTTGCGAGGGCTTAAATAATGGGAGTTTGCTTTTCGCAAATGACCATTTTTAAGGCAATCGTAACGAAGAAATTGAAGTTTTATTACCGACACCCTTTAGATTGCATCAAAATCAATCACTACCTTTTCTGTTAATGGATGAGATTGGCAGGTTAAAATATAACCATCTTCTACTTCTGCCTCTGTGAGGGCAAAATTAGCATCCATTTTTACTTTGCCTTCTATTACTTTGGCTCGGCAAGTACAGCAAACAGCTCCCTTACAGCTAAAAGGCGCATCAACACCAGCTTC
>JANXRU010000069.1 GCA_025356715.1 Bacteroidota bacterium | reverse complement strand
TTGCAGAAGGCGTGGATCAAACGCGTGGTTGGTTTTTTACCTTACATGCTATTGCAGCGATGAACTTTGATTCTATTGCTTATAAAAATGTAGTATCAAACGGTTTGGTGCTCGATAAAAATGGCGTTAAAATGAGTAAGCGTTTAGGTAACGTGATCGATCCTTTCGAAACTATTGATAAATATGGTGCTGACGCTACTCGTTGGTATATGGTAGCTAATGCGGCACCATGGGATAATTTAAAATTTGATATAGAAGGTATTGGCGAAGTTCAACGTAAGTTATTCGGAACTTTGTATAACACTTATGGTTTTTTTGCTTTGTATGCAAACGTTGATAATTTCAATGTAGATAAAAGTAACCTAGTAAACGTTAGTAACCGTTCTGAATTAGATTGTTGGATTTTATCAAAACTAAATTCTTTGATTAATGATGTAACTGCGCAATACGAGGACTATGAACCACACAAAGCGGCTCGTTATATCGAAGAATTTGTGGATGAACATTTAAGTAATTGGTACATCCGTTTATCTCGCCGCCGTTTTTGGAAAGGCGAAATGAGTGATGATAAAAAGGCCGCTTACGAAACCTTGTACGAATGCTTAAGTGTACTGTCTCAGTTAATGAGCCCTATAGCGCCATTCTTTGCGGATTGGTTATATCAAAACTTAAATGAAAATGTAAGTGGCGCTGATTCTGTACATCTAACCAATTATCCAAAAGCCACAACATCATTGATAGATAGCGATTTAGAAAAGCGCATGGAGATGGCTCAAAAAATTTCTTCGATGATTTTATCTATTCGTAAAAAAGAAAATTTAAAAGTTCGTCAGCCTTTACAAAAAATTCAAATCCCAATTTTAGATGCCGACTATCAAAAACATATCGAAGCTGTAAAGGATATTATTTTAGCCGAAGTAAATGTAAAAGAATTAGAATTTGTGACTGAAGAACAAGTTAATATTGTAAAAAACTTAAAACTCAATTTCAAAACCTTAGGTGCAAAATGTGGTAAACACATGAAAACGGTTCAGGCTTTCGCCAAAGATAATGGTGCACTCATTATTAAAGAAATTGAGAAATCGGGCAAATTTGACATCAATGTGGAAGGTGAAGTTATTTCTTTGGAAATGGAGGATGTGGAGATTATTCCTATTGACATTCCAGGCTGGAAAGTAGCTAATAGCGGGCAAATAACCGTTGCTTTGGATGTTACTTTATCTGATGCTTTACGAGAAGAAGGATTAGCTCGCGAACTAGTAAACCGTATTCAAAACCTCCGAAAAGAGGGAGGTTTAGACCTAACTGATAAGATTTTAGTGAAAATTCAACAAAATGATGCATTAGATACCGCCATTCAAAATAATTTGAACTATATTTGCGCGGAAACTTTAACGGGTGATTTACAAGTGGTTACTAATTTGTCCTCTGCCACGGCAAATTCTGTTGAAGTTGATGAACTTGTCTCTACACTAATTTCTATAGAAAAGTTAAATTAATTTATTTCAGCTATTATGGCAAAAAAAATTGTAAAACCAGTAAAAAAAGCAAGCAAACCAGCACCGAAAAAAGCGGTAATTAAGCCTGCTAAAAAAGTTGCTAAACCTGCGCCAAAGCCTGTAAAAAAAGCAGCTAAGTCAACACCAAAGCTAATTAAAAAAGTTGCTAAACCAGCACCAAAACCTATAAAAAAAGCAATTGCTAAAAAAGTAGTTGCCAAAAAACCCGCACCAAAACCTGTGACTAAAAAAACTGCACCAAAGCCGGTAGCTAAAAAAGCTGCTAAACCTGCTCCAAAAAAAATTGAAAAAAAAATAGCTAAACCTGTAGCTAAAGCACCTGTTAAACCTATCGCAAAAGCTGTAGCGCCTGCTCCTAAAAAAGTAGAAGCGAAAAAAACAGTAAAAGAAATAGTAAAACCTAAAGCTGGAAAGCCGATTGATGCGATTGCAAAAAAAGGTGCTAAATCATCAGCAAAAACTCCTAAAGGAAAGAAAAAAGGGAAAAAAGGAGATGATGAAGAAGATGATGATATTGAACCAGAAGAGGAAGATGATTCTGATGTAGATGTGAAAGATGATTATGAAAAGCCAGAAGATGAAGATGATGTTATTTTAGATGGAGACTTAGATGGCCCTCCAGTATTGGATTTAGAAGGTGGTGGCATTCCGTTGGATGATGATGATGATGAGATTCCTGAAAAACGTGGACGTGGTCGTCGTAAGAAAAACGAAGGTAGAAGCTCTGGGTCTGAATCGTATATTCGTAACAGGCCAATGCATATTGACATTACAAAACCATTAATTAAAAAGCCACAAGCGCCACAACCTAAGCCTTTCTTAAATACAGATGACAAAAGAAGTCGTTATTCTGATAAAGAATTATTGGAATTTAAAGAATTGATTCTTGAAAAATTAAAAGAAGCGCAAATGGATTATGATTTGTTAAAACAAACCCTATCTAATGCGGATAATCATGGAACGGATGACACATCACCTTCCTTTAAATTATTAGAAGATGGCTCTGATGTATTATCAAAAGAAGAAACAGCTCAGTTAGCCATTCGTCAAGAAAAATACGTAGTGAATTTAAAAAATGCCTTAATGCGTATTGAAAATAAAACCTACGGTATTTGCCGTGTAACAGGAAAATTAATTCCGAAAGAACGTTTACGCGTTGTGCCTCATGCTACTTTAGGTATTGATGCTAAATTAGCTCAATAGTTTTTTCTAAAACAAATCATAAAAAATCCTTCTTCATTTAATTGAAGAGGGATTTTTTTATAATACCAAATGTATGTATCCATAATTCATTTTGAAATACACATAGGAAACATAGGTAAAACAAGTTTGCTATGAGAACCTATGTGTCTATATTGTTTAGGCTATATAGTCTGATTGGCATTAAGCCACCTTTTTTTGTAATGGCTCCTTTGCTTTAGTATATAGAACTAACTATTGGTGGATGTGATATAATAATTGTGTGTTTTTACTCTAAAATGGAATAAGGACAAAAAAAGTATTTATTTCAGTGAGAATTTTCTGCAAAACTATTATAATAAGCAATTATTTATTACTGGCAGTGAGGGTATAGATTGGCAAATAGTTTATTTAGATAGAGTGGAAAAAAATCAAAAATAAAAACAATTTAATAATGAAAATATTTATGAAATTACTTATGAAAGCTAATTTGAACTCAATATCATGAAACAACGATTAATTTTTGCCATCATATTATTGCCGGCAATTTCATAAATCCAATCGATAGATAACGCCTTCGTTCTTTGCCACACGCTATATTAGGCATTGATGCTAAATTAAGTAAGTGGAATAAACAATAATTTCATAAACTCAAAAAAAGGTTATCTTTGTTGGATAACCTTTTTTTGCTTTTGTAGGCTTTATGCTTAAAAAATACCACCTCCCTATAATTACTGTATTCGCAGTGTTGTTTATTGATCAGTGTATTAAATTATACATTAAATCCCATTACCCTATTGGTGAAGTAACTCGTGTGTTTGATTGGTGCCGTATAACCTTTACCGAAAACCCAGGAATGGCTTTTGGCTTGGAGTTTGGCGGTAATTATGGCAAATTGGCACTAAGTATATTTCGGATTATTGCTGTATTTGTAGGTGTGTTTTATATTAAAAAAATAGTAAATGAAGGCGAACATAAAGGATTTATTATTTGTGTTTCTCTTATTTTAGCTGGCGCCTTAGGTAATATTTTAGATTCTGCTTTTTATGGTTTAGTATTTGGCCCATCCAACGAGTATGATGTGGCAGCATTTATGCCTGCAACGGGAGGTTATGCGGGTTTCTTGCAAGGCCATGTGGTTGATATGTTTTACTTCCCTATTTATCAGGGGCAGTTTCCGCAATGGTTACCTATTTGGGGCGGAGAACCATTTGAGTTTTTCAATGCCATTTTTAATGTAGCGGATATGGCTATTTCCTTTGGGGTAGGTATTATTTTAGTGTTTCAAAAGTGGTTGTTTAAACCTAAAGAACAACCAAAGGTAATGGAGCCTGAGGTTTCTGCTAACGATAGTTCGTCTATTTAAGATACTAAAACAACCAATTATACGTTATTAAAATATTGAAAACACTTTTTTACATATTATTTATTGGTTTATTTGTTAATCAAATAAATGCTCAACATAGAGAAGAGAGTGGCGTGCATTTAGCAAAGTTTTATAAAAGTAAAATGCATTTCGGTTTTGCATTAGCTTATAATAGTACAGATTTCAGAGTTCATAGTGTGAAAAATTCTGCCTTGCCAGATACCGCTATTGATGGCGTTACCTATGGATTAAAAACAATTAATACAAAATCAGATCCTGGATTTGCTCTTGGTATTATTGCTGATTTTAGATTACACGAATATTTGCGCTTGCGCTTTACGCCTAATATTAGTTTCGCATCTCGTAACTTAGAATATACCTTGGAAAACAACAGGCATGATAGCACTAAAATATTTAAGAAAAGTGTTGAGTCAACATTTTTAATTTTTCCCCTGGAACTGAAATTACAGTCAAAACGCTTAGATAATTTTGGAGCCTACGTCATCATAGGAGGTGGTTATACACTTGACTTAGCTTCCAAGAAAAAAGGAGGTGGTGGTTCATCAGGAGGCGGAGCCAATCAATTAGACGATGCGGTAAAATTAATACGTGATGATTATTTTTATAGCGGCGGTTTAGGCGTCGATTTTTACTTACAATATTTTAAATTAGGACTTGAATTAAAAGTATTAAATGGCACAAAAAATTTATTACAATTTCA
>JANXRU010000059.1 GCA_025356715.1 Bacteroidota bacterium | reverse complement strand
GTTGCGAGATAAACTATATTTTCCAAAATCTTTTTCGGCTAAGCCATCTGGCAAACCGCCAGGATTAGAAATAATAACACGGTTACTATAAATTTCAATCACGATGTTTGCGCCAGTCTCTAAATAATCACGATGCGCTACTGCATTAACTAAAGCTTCACGTAAGGCTACTAAAGGTATTTCTAAAACATCTTCGCGCTTTAACCTTTTAATATGAGATGCCTCGTTTAAATGCCGTCTTAAAAAGGCAAGTCCCGAATCAATATTTGTAATTAAATCATCTTTAAAATCTTTGCGATCGAGTATATCCACTTTTTTAGTGCCATTAAACGCTACGCATGTAATTTGTGCTTGTTTAATAATTGAAGCGGGCGTGGTTGTAAAAAAAAGAATACCAGCATTGGTAAAATAACGAGTACCGGAAACTTGTTTAACAACCCCTAAACTGGATAGTATATGAACTTTATCTTGAAATACATTTTTTATTTTAGCACTCGTCATAAACTGATCTACTAAAGATGCATCAACACTTCCTTCAAAATTTACATCTTTACGCACACGTTCATCAAATTGTATTCTTCCTGATTTTTCAACAAACTCTATAATTTTAGCAGTACTTAATTTTTGACAATTAGGGCCTACTCTTAAATAAAAACCATTTGTAGAACGGTATGGTTTTTCTTTTCCTTCGGCTACAGTAACTACCAAAACATCATCTATTTCCTGCATTTTAATTTCAACAGGTGGGTCGCATTCAGAAGCGTGTTGTTGAATTACTGAGCGGAAACTATTATCAATCTTTAATTTTTTTATAGTTCCGTTATCTTCAACGCCAATTAAAATATGACCACCAGATGCGTTGGCAAAAGCAACCATCTCTTTTTTAAAATCAGCGTTAAGCTCTCGTTTAAACTCTATGGAGTATCCTTCGCCTTGTTCTATGAGTTGTTGTAATTCTTTCTTTGTCATTATGCAGCTAAAATACTATTTAACTCATTTATAATTTCATCGGTTTGTTCGCCAAACAATTGCCATAGTTTGCTTAAGCCACCTTGAGCATTAAAAGGGCTTAAATCAAAATCATCTTTCTCTATATTAAAACTGCTGGCAATGTAATCTTTCATCATACGTAGCCATTGCATTTGTTCTTCGCTAAACTTAGGTGCATTACCAGCCTGTTTTTTCCAAACCCAGTCGGCAAAATTTTTATCTACGGTTTTATCGTAAGGCGTTAAAATTGTGTCAATACCAATTACTCTTCGGATTAAAGATACCAAAGCAATAAGCTCGTTTTTAGCAGAGCCATTTGTTTTTTCTAATTGCTCATAGGCTTTCCAAACCGCTAAAGGTGCTAATAACGGTTTTTGGGTTTTTAAAGTTTCGCACAAATCCTTTATCATCTTGTATGAAAAAGCACGGTGCCGGTAATCTTGTGCGTAAAAAATTTGCAGTGCTGTAATTTCTTCCTTGTTAGTTTCTATCCATTCTTTAAAATCAGTAATTGTATTGGAAGCTGCTGCTGTTTGGTCTTTTACCCAACCAATGTTGGTAATGGCATCCATATTGACCACATCAATTATTTGGTCGTACTTTTTGCGGATGTCTACAATAAAATCACGTAAATCAGGATTGTGAAATACGGAAACAGCTTCTTCAATTAATTTTTGTTTTCCTTTTTCAATTGCCGTTTCAATTTCAATTGGTGCAGCACCCAACATGGCGCTTTGAATTTTCAACTTTAAACTATCAATAGAATCAGGGTCGTGCGCATTGAGTAATTGTTTTACAATATGATTGATGGTAAAGCCATTTGCTTTTTCGGCAAATTGTAATTTATCTTTTTCGGAAAGTTGTTTATCTAAACGTATTAAGCGGTTAGCTAATGTACTCAACATTTCTTCGGAGGTATTGCTCATAGCTATGTTTTGCAATACATCTTTTAAAGAAACACCGGGTGCTTTTTCTAATGGACGGCTATCCGTTTTTTGAGAGTTCTCCACTCCAATGGCGTCAATAATAACAAAATGATCTTTGCTAAATTTTGCGGATGGTGTTCCTTTTGCTTTTAATTCTTCAACAGAGCAAGTGCGTGTGCCACGCCCTTTCATTTGTTCGTAATAACTGCGACTTTTTACATCACGCATAAATAGTAATACTTCCAAAGGACGTATATCAGTACCGGTAGCAATCATATCTACCGTAACAGCAATACGTGGATAATAATCGTTTCGGAATTGTTGCAAAACAGATTTTGGGTCTTCTTCACTTTTGTAAGTTATTTTTTTACAGAACTTATTTTCTTCTCCAAACTCTTCACGTACAATTTCAATAATATCTTCGGCGTGTGAATCGGTTTTAGCAAAGATGAGGGTTTTAGGAACTTCAAAAACCTCACCCCGACCCTCTCCATCAGGAGAGGGAGAAAATCGGTCAGGAAACATGGCTGGCATGTTTTCTTTCACTGCTTTTATAATGGTACGTATGGTACTTGGGTTTACAATATCTTTATCTAATTGTTTGCCACTATATTCTACATCTTCATCAATGGCTTCCCAAAACTTTTTACGCGTAAGGCGTTCGCGTTTATCTACTTTTTCGCCAAGCTTAATGATGTTACCATTTTTGGTAATTTCAGTTTCAATGGTAAATACATTGTATGGAACTAAAACTCCATCAATCACCGCTTTTTCGTAACCGTAATCGCAAACTAAGTTTTGGTTAAAGTAACCAAAGGTTCTGTTATCGGGCGTGGCAGTTAAGCCTACCTGAAACACATCAAAATAATCTAATACTTGTTTCCATAAATTATAAATACTTCGATGGCATTCATCAATCACTATAAAATCAAAAAACTCAATGGGAACTTTTTCGTTATAGCCAACAGGGACAGCTTCTTTGGCTTCAAATTTACTTTCGTTCGGGTTTTCTAATTCGGCACTTTCATCCAGTTCTGTTTCTTTTAAAATAGAATACATCCTTTGTATGGTGCTAATATAAACCTGAGAATCGTTAGGTATAAAACTGCTACTTAAACGAGTTACACCATATAGCTCCGTAAACAAGCGGTTATCGTCATTCGGAGTAAAAGCACGAAATTCACTTTCGGCTTGTTCGCCTAAGTTTTTTGTATCAACTAAAAACAAAATACGTTTTGCTTTAGCAAAAGTTAGTAAACGATAAATGGCTGTAATAGCCGTAAATGTTTTTCCGGAACCTGTTGCCATTTGAATCAATGCCTTTGGGCGTTGATCTTTAAATGATTTTTCTAAATTGTTAATGGCAGTGATTTGACAATCACGTAAATTTTCAATAGGTAAAACTGGAATATCTTGTAAACGTGCACGTAAGGTTTTTGTTTCTCTACTCCATTGTGCAAATGTTTCGGGACGATGGAATGTAAATACCTGACGAGAACGTGGTTTTGGATCTCTGTAATCAGTAAAGCGTGTTATTTCGCCAGTACTTTCATAAACAAAAGGTAAAGGGTCGTTATTTAATAAACGTAATTTTGCATTGGCATACTGGGCAGATTGTTCTTCAACAGTTGAAAGTCTTACTCCTTCTTCTTCGCGCTTTGCTTCAATAATACCAACGGCTTTTTTATCTACGAACAAAACATAATCTGCAGGACCAATATCAGTTTGGTATTCACGCACGGCAATACCTAAACTAGCAGCTAAATTAATTTTCTTTTTATCCTGAATAATCCAACCACAGGCAAGCAATTGCTTGTCGATATAGTCGCGAGCTATTTGTTCAGGATTTTGGTTCATATTAACTTATTTGAATGCGTAAATTAAGAAAAAAAGGCGTAAAACTGAGCGGATTTCATCAAAATATTATGAGTTCTTGATGTTTAGGAAATTTGACTGCTTTTTAAACTAATATATTTTGGGTGTTCATTGTTTTGATTTGTTCATGAATCATGAACACAAGGCATTTCTGAACACTATTATCAGATATAAAAGAAAAAACCTCCCAAGTGTGCTGCACAAAGTGCAAGCAAGGGAGGTGTATTTATTAAAGACTTTATAAAAGCAAAAGACACGCCCTGGGACGCTGTACTTATGGGTAGCGTGGCGTGTACTGTTGATGCAAATATAACGTAATATCCTATAGATGGTTCCATTCGATTAATTAATTCACAACGCTTTTATTAACAGCAGATTTTCA
>JANXRU010000352.1 GCA_025356715.1 Bacteroidota bacterium | reverse complement strand
ACCGTATGTCGGTTGTTGTGCCAATAACGATAGCTATTTTATATTATGGCGATAATTTAACCGTTTTTAAAATTATAGGAATTATATTAGCAATTGCAGCCGTTTATTTAGTATCTCACAAAGAAGGTGGTTCTAAATCTTCGCAAAAATTTTGGTGGCTCTTTCCATTAATTATTTTCATTTGTAGTGGAATCATTGATTCATCAATCAATTACGCACAACGCAATTTATTAAATGACACTGATTTTGATGCCTTTTTATCGACTATTTTTTCTACGGCTTTTGTATTTGGCGCCATTGTTTTATTGTATCAATTACTAATTAAAAAAGAAACCTTCGAAACACGAGCTATACCAGCAGGTATTATATTAGGCATAATTAATTTTGGTACTATGTATTGTATTATCATGGCTCTAAATTCAAATATTATCGAAGCATCTTCTTTATTTCCAATCAATAATTTAAGCATCTTAACATTGTCGACGATTATTTCTGTATTGGTTTATAAAGAAAAATTATCTAGAAAAAATTGGATAGGCATTGGGTTGAGTTTGGCAGCTATTGTGATTTTGGGACTGTTACCAAAATTGATGTAATTAATAAATATGCTTTTTTCTGATACATATTTAACCCTTCAAGCTCCTCATCAAATTATTTATAAAGATAAAGGAAGTAAATTCTTGGCATTTTCTTTTCCTGTAGAAAATGATAAACAGATTAAAGAAATTTTAATTCATCTTAAAAAAGAACACCCTACAGCCAATCACCATTGTTACGCATACATATTAGGTGCAGATAAAGCCAATACACGCGCTAACGATGATGGAGAACCATCATATACAGCTGGCAAACCAATATTAGGACAAATACAATCAAATGATTTAACTAATGTGTTAATTGTAGTTGTACGTTATTTTGGCGGGACATTATTAGGCGTAAGCGGATTGATACAAGCTTATAAAAGCTCTGCATCAGAGGTTATCAAAGGCTCTGTGATTACTGAAAAACAAATATTATTTAAGTATACCATTCATTTTTATTTTGAGCATTTAAACGATGTGATGAAACTATTAAAACAGTTAGAGGCTAAAATTCATGAACAACAATTTAATACGTCTTGTTCCATTACGTTCAGTATTCGTAAATCATACAGCGAAGCTTGCGAAGAGAAATTAAAAAAACTAGAAGGTTTAAAATTAGATTATTTATAAAATGATTATATTTAATAGTTCTTGTTAAGTTTATTGGAATTGTATTTTGTCAATTAATGTATACATTGGTAATAGTGCGGTAGGTGTGAACGAACGGTGTGAACTACTATTTTTTAGGAGGTATTGCGTGGGTTTTGTGCGATAAAAAATTGGAGTTGGCGTTCGTTCTTGACTTTTTTGTTTATTTTTTCGTCAAGGAAAAAAGAAAATAAAAAACAAATTTCATTATCTTATTAGGAACTCTTGATATTGTAAAATAGAAAACAATGACTAACCTCAAACACATATACATACACGGTCATCGCGGTGCTAGAGGGCTTTATCCCGAAAATACCATCACTGCATTTATCGAAGCCGTTAAATTAGGTGTTGATGCCTTGGAAATGGATGTGGTTATTTCTAAAGATAACCAAGTAGTTGTTTCGCACGAGCCTTGGATGAGTGCGCTATACTGCACCAAACCCAATGGCGAGGCCGTAGAAAAAGAATTGGAAACAACTTACAACTTGTATCAAATGAACTATGCGGAGATAGCGCAATTTGATTGTGGTATCAGAGGCAATGTGTTATTTCCGTCTCAACAAAAAATAGCAGAACGTAAACCCTTGTTATCTGAGGTGATAACAGCTGTTGAGGCTTATACTACCACTCATCATTTACCAGCTGTTAAATATAGCATCGAACTAAAAACAGAAATTAACGGCGATCATTTATTTCACCCAGAGCCAGAAACCTTTGTGAAATTAGTATATGAAGAACTTCAATCATATCATATTTTGCCTCGTACGATTTTAATGTCGTTCGATGTCCGTATTTTACAGGCAGTAAAAAATATCAGAGTAACCGTACCATTGTCTTATTTAATTGAAAACACAGATAGTTTGGAGGTTAATTTGCACCGCTTAGGTTTTGCGCCTGATATATATGCTCCTGAATTTATAGTAATTAATGAGCAATTGATACTCGATTTACAACGTAAAAATATCAAACTTATAACTTGGACGGTTAATGAAATAGAAGACATGTCACGCTTAATAGCCATGGGCGTTACAACTTTAATTACTGATTATCCAAATAAGGCTATCAACCTACTAAAAAAACTACCGTGAATTCTTTTTCATCAAAACATAGACCCGAAATAATCCAACAACTGAGTAATACATCGTTTGATGTTTTAGTAATTGGAGGCGGTATTACAGGTGCTGGCATTGCTTTAGACGCTACTGCTCGTGGCTTAAAAGTAGCCTTAGTGGACATGCAAGATTTTGCAGGAGGAACATCAAGCCGATCAACTAAATTAATTCACGGAGGGTTGCGCTATTTAAAACAGCTCGAATTAAAGCTCGTAGCCGAAGTTGGCAAAGAACGTGAAATCGTTCACCGAAATGCGCCTCATCTTACTAAGCCAGAACCTATGCTATTGCCCATTATCAAAGGCGGTTCGTTAGGGTTGTTTTCGGCACGCATTGGCATGTGGATTTATGAATGGTTAGCGGGTGTTAAAAAAGAAGAGTGGCACAAAGTGTTAAGTGTAGAAGAAACACTAAAGCACGAGCCATTATTAAATAAAACCAATTTATTAGGAGGCATTTTATTTTACGAATACAGAACCGATGATGCACGCTTAACTATTGAAGTGATGAAACAGGCTGTAACTAAGGGCGCTGTCGCCTTGAACTATGCAAAGGTAACGTCATTCAAATATACCAATGGAAAAATATCAGGTGCCATTGTTCAAGATCAAATTAGCAATGAAAGTTTTAAAATTGCGGCGTCCTATGTGGTAAACTCAACAGGCCCATGGGTAGATGATTTGGATGATTTAGATAATAGTAAAGCAACTCATAAATTACATATTACTAAAGGCGTACATTTAGTGGTCGATCATCATAAACTCCCAATTCATCAATCGGTGTATTTTGATACGCCTGATAAGCGCATGTTGTTTGTTATTCCTCGCGAAGGCAAAACATATATTGGCACAACCGATACGTTTTATCATGAGGACATTAACCATCCAGTTATTTCTAACAACGATAGAGATTATCTTTTAAATTGTGTCAATAGCTTTTTTCCCAATAGTCAAATTTCTATGACTGATGTCGAATCGGGTTGGGCTGGTTTAAGACCTTTGATTAATAAGCCAAACAAAGGACCTTCCGAAATTTCTAGAAAAGATGAAGTGTTTATGTACGATTCAGGCTTACTAACTATTGCAGGAGGAAAATTAACGGGTTACCGAAAAATGGCACAACGCATTACGGATATTATTGCGAAACGAATTTTTAGTACGTCTAATAAAAAAATAGCAGATTGTAGTACGCAACATATTCAGCTTTCTGGTGGAAAAATAAAAAGCGATGAACGCTTCTCGGATGTTGTTTCCATGAAAATAAAAGAAGGCCTTGCATTGTCTTTATCTGTAAAAGATTCAGAAATACTGGTACATCGCTATGGTTCCAATGTAGATGTTATTTTTAAATTGATACGACAACTAAACGAAACAGAACATAGTTCTATACCAGTGATGCTTCGTTCGCAAATACTGTACAGCATTGAAAATGAAATGTGCCTCACACCTTCCGATTTTTTTATTCGTCGTACTGGCGCACTTTACTTTGATATTGCTTTGGTAAAAAAATGGCAAAAAGAAATGACGGCTTACATGCAACAACAGCTACAATGGAATGATGAGTTGATGAAATCATTTAGTAACAGACTACAACAAAGTATTGAAGAATCGGAGAGATTGAGTTATTAGTTTATCCTATTCAAAATAAATTATTATGTGTTTTTTTTCTTGTTAAATAATAAAGCAAAGAGTACAAGGCTTAATTTAAATAACCCTAAATTACTTCTCAAATTTATTCCATTCATTTACCATCCAATAAGGATCTTCCTTAAACCTCATCCAATCTTTCATAAGACTGATTTGAAGTTGATTTATTTCATATTTTGTTTTAGCATCATATTTCTGAAAATCAGTGGCATAAAACTCATGCTTAATAGTTCGCTCAATATACTCTAGCAAA
>JANXRU010000346.1 GCA_025356715.1 Bacteroidota bacterium | reverse complement strand
TTACAAATCTCGAACCATCGTCTCGAGGATTAGAAGGAAAATCAACTATTTTAGACCAAGTTTGAGCATTAAGTAACCGCGAGAAACAAAATATTAATACTAAAAATAATTTCATATGGTTTAAATTATTGTTTTTTTGTTATCATAAGATTTAATTATAAAATAGCGTCTCTAAAAGTTAGATTTTTTTTAGGCGAACGATGAATTAAAAACGCAGCAGACATAAGGGCTGTAAGGATTTTAATTTTGAAGTTCAACGACAAAAAAGCAATTTTTAGAGATGACAAAAAGTAAAACGTTAAGATACTACTTATTATTGTTTGATTTTTTATACATTTATCATTCAAAAAAAATTAACATGCAAAAAATAGTCATCTTATATATTTTATCCATTTGTATATCTGCAAATGCTCAAACCATTAATGAAAAATGGATAAAAGACAACTATACTAAAAAAGAATATACCATTACCATGCGTGATGGCGTGAAATTATTTACAGCTGTTTACACACCAAAAAACATAAAAGAAAAACATCCATTTTTAATAACTCGTACGCCCTACTCATGTGCGCCGTATGGTGAAGATAAGATTCAACCACGCTTACATGAATTTCATTGGAAAGAATATTTGAAAGAAGAATATATCTTTGTGTTTCAGGATGTGCGCGGACGTTGGATGAGCGAGGGAACCTTTATGGATGTAAGACCATTTAATCCTAACAAAAAAAAGAAAACTGATATTGATGAAGCAAGTGATACCTATGATGCTGTTGATTGGTTAGTAAAAAATATCCCCAATAATAACGGTAACGTAGGCGTTTTCGGAACATCTTATCCTGGTTTTTATTCAACGATGGCTGCTTTAAGCGGACACCCAGCAATCAAAGCTGTTAGTCCGCAAGCACCGGTAACAGAGTGGTTTAAGGGCGACGACTTTCATCACAATGGTGCATTTATGTTGAACGATGCTTTTAATTTTTATTCAGGATTCGGTCAACCTCGCCCTAAGCCTACTACTATTGGACCTAAAGAGTTTACCTATTATACAAAAGATAGCTATAAATTTTATTTGGAAACTGGGGCACTTTCTAATTTTAGTAAATTGATGGGGGATAGTATTTTGTTTTGGAAAGATTTGATGAATCATCCAAACTACGATGAATGGTGGCAAGCGAGAGATGCGCGTGTTGGTTGCCAAAATGTAAAACCTGCTATGCTAACTGTTGGTGGTTTATTTGATGCCGAAGATTGTTATGGCGCTTGGCGTTTATATGAGGCTATTGAAAAACAAAGCCCAACAACAAATAATAAAATTGTGATGGGTCCGTGGTTCCACGGTGGATGGTCGAAAGGAGATGGTAGTTTTTTAGGCAATGTGCGTTTCGGTAGTAAAACTTCCAAATACTTTCAAGAACATATAGAGTTTCCGTTTTTTAATTATTACTTAAAAGGAAAAGGTTCTATTGATCAATTAGCAGAAGCCACTATTTTTTTTACGGGAGAAAATGCATGGAAAAGCCTTGATTCCTGGCCACCAAAAGGCATCGCTTTAACTCCTATTTATTTTAATAACCAGAATCAACTTACATTTGACAAACCCAAAACAGATGGTGGTTTTTCTTTTTATACAAGTAATCCTTCTAAGCCAGTGCCTTATACTGAAGATGTATTAACTAACAGAACAAGAGAATACATGACGGATGACCAACGTTTTGCAAGCAGACGTACAGACGTCATCACTTTTAAAACAACCATCTTAGAAAATGATTTGACGTTAGCTGGCACGTTAACAGCGGATTTAAAAGTAGCAATCTCAACAACTGATGCCGATTTTGTCGTAAAAATTATTGATGTATTTCCGGATGGCTTTATATATGACACACTTATTGATGGAAAAGGAAATGGTAAACCCTATTTAATGGATGGCTACGAAATGTTGGTGCGTGGAGAAATTATGAGAGGAAGATATCGAAATTCATTTGAAAAACCTGAAGCTTTTGAGCCTAACAAACTAACAACCGTTAAATTTGATTTGCCAGACATCGCACATACGTTTAAGAAAGGACACCGATTGATGATACAAGTTCAAAGCTCTTGGTTTCCCTTATCAGATAGGAATCCGCAACAGTTCATCGATATTTATCATTGTACGGATAAGGATTTTATAAAAGCAGATATTACATTATATCACGATGCAAATAATACTTCAAGCGTGATATTGCCAATTTTGAAGAAATAACAAATTAATGGGCACTCCACGAATTAGGAATTAGCTCCGAACTTTATATACAATCCAATATAGTAAATAGCTTATGATTAAAATAAAAAAAGCAAGAGATGTCCATAAAATTACATAACCAATAATTTCAAATTTAGGTCTGCTTTTTAAATATATTCCATAAAAAATTAAACCAATAGTGACAGCAATCAATATTCCAATGTTATTAATTATTGTCAAGCCTAACAGCCCTCTAATTATTAAAATAGATATAACGGAAACAATTGTATAGACAAAAATTTTCCAGTTATTACTCATTGATTGACTCATGTTTTATTCTTAGAGTTTATATTTATAAAATCAATCAAAAATAAATATTATAAAATTTTATCTACTCAAATCTCAAGCTCTCAATAGGATCGAGTTGAGAGGCACGTTTGGCGGGAACATAACCGCTTAATAAACCTACTATTAAACATATTATAAATCCAAAAATAACCCAAAACCAAGGCATGAAAAAATCGGAACTTAAATAAAGGGATATACCATTGGCCATAATAATTCCCATTAGTATCCCAAAAATACCGCCAATAAAGCAAATGACAATACTCTCAATTAAAAATTGCATTTTAATAGTCTCCGAAGTGGCTCCTAAAGCCTTACGGATACCGATTTCACGTGTACGCTCCGTAACTGATACTAACATAATATTCATTAACCCAATAGCGGCACCAAGTAAGGTAATGATACCGATGATAATAAAACCCATGGATGCTTTACTAGTTAAGCCAATTAACATCGCTGCTAAACTATCTGATTTTGTGATTTCAAAATTATCATCTTCCCCCAACGGTACCGACCTTATTTTTCTAAACAAACCTTCGGCTTCACCTAAAGCAATACCCAACACTGTTGCGTTTTTTGCCATCACATTAATTGTAAAACTCATATCAGGTTTACCAAAATACTGCCGCGCATTAGTTAATGGAATGATACAAATTTTATCTCCGCCAAAACCCATGCTATTTCCCTTACTAGCAAGCACACCAATAATTTTATATTTAGACCTTCCTACAGTTATCATTTTGTCAATTGCCGTTTGTTTACCTTTAAATAAATCAAACTCTACATCTTTACCAATAATAACCATACTGGAGCCACTAATTAATTCTTGCGGAGAAAAATTTATTCCTTTTTCTAAATCATATCCGCTTGTGGCTAAATAATTTTCATCCGCACCAAATACTTGAATGTTTGGATTTGTTTTAACAGCTTCAAATTTTAAACGTGCGTTAAAAGAAGCCATCGTTGAAATCGCTGTTGTTACAGGAAATGTAAACTCCTCTTTAAAACGCATCGCCTCTTTATAATTTATAGCTTGATAGCGTTTTGCTTTTTTGCCACGCTTACCAATTCGAATACCAACATCTTTATTCCGTATTGTAAATGAATTAGCACCCATGCTTGTAAAATTGCTATTGATAGACCCTTTCATAGCGTCAATAGCTGACGATATGCCAACTAAAGCAGTAATGCCAAAAAAGATAATAAGCATGGTTAAAAAAGACCTCAACTTATTTCCTTTAATAGAATCAGTTGCCACCTTAATATTTTCTTTTAAAAGTAATGCCATGATACAAAAATAGGAATAATCAACGCAATCAATTTACCGTTTGTGTAGGATTTTTATTAGAACATCTCTAAAATGAAAAAATCTCCGTGAACTTACTATCTCTGTTTCCTCTGTGTTGGAAACATATAAAACAATGAAAATTCAACACGGAGTTAAAAAATAATATACAGAATCCATTAATCATCTAATCCATTAATCGCTTTATCATGATTTGGATGACTTAAGAAAGACTGATTAACAGCTTTAGAATCTAGAGTGCCAAAAACGTTGAAATATGCTTTATAGGTCATAGAATCGTAATGGATAATATTATACTTGTACTGAGCTGTTTGGAATAAATTAAGCAGTAATAAGAGTGTCATAAAACTATACATAATGCTTTTTTTTATTTTAGACGTAAATGATACTCGGTAAAAAAATGTAGCAAACCCAAATGCCAATAAAGGATATAAATCAATTAATGCACGTTGACTAAAAGAACCGCCATACCACCAACACCACCAAGAACTTATTATGTATAAATAAAGTGGGGCTAAAACAATAATGAGATAAAAAAATGGAAACGATTTTTGTTTAAACATAAACACAACACCGATGATTGAAAAAACGATTAAAGGCGAATAAATAAACCAACCCTTTCTGAAACTAATTAAACAATCCATAATATGAGGGTGATTAAAATAAAAGCGCTCGTTTCCGTAGGAAAAATACAGGTAACTTCCAGTCACATATTTCCAATACAATAGCTGTGGTAAAATAACCAAAAAAAATAGGAGGATAAATGTTCCTGTTAGTTTATAATGTTTGATGAATAATTTTATTCTGTTTATAAAATCATCTAAAGAACTTATGCCAAGTAAAAAAACAGTAAAGATAAACACCATGTTAATAGGCCTTACTAGCACGATGAGTCCAAATATAATAGCTAAATAAATAGTAAATTTTAGATTCGGAGCTTTTAAAAATTGAATAGTATAATATAAAAATATTGAAAATAAAGAAAACGTATACGCGTGCGACATAGCTGATTCAAAAGAAGCATAGCACAATAAATTAGTTCCAAAAAAAACAAACACTAAACTAAGGGCTGTTATTTTTTCGGAATAAAAAAGGAGTAGAGTTTTTCGTAAATAAATTAACCCAAACAGTAAATAAAACAATCCAGAAAACTCTATGAAGAAATGATATATTTCCGAATAGCCATCATTCTCATAACCTAATGGATGCGCTAAGAGATGGGCGGTTATAAAAAAAGGCGAATACAACACCGCCATTCCTATAGAAAACTTCATAGCACCATAACCATCATTTGGCCTTATAGCAACGTATTTAGAAGTATTAATTTGTTTGGTTGAGCTATCATTAAGATGTTTAAACTTAATATCATCAGGCGTAAATAATGAAGGTAAACAACTGTAATAACCCAAAACATCCCAATTAATAACCGTTTTATTATTCCATCGAGCTAGGTTAAAATGAATTTCAATAATAGCTAAGCAAATAAGTACAATAGTACTTATTGAAGGGAATTTAATAAAATAGCTAAATACTTTTTTCAAGATGTATAAAAGTAATAATTAATTAAAACATAAAAGCCATCTTAGTAAGATGGCTTTTATAATAAAGTATTAAAAAAATTATTTTTTTAAAGAATCTCTAATTTCCATTAATAGTTTTTCTTCGTTACTTGGTTCTGGAGCAGTAACAGGAGCTTCAGCTTCTTTCTTTCTTGAAGCATTCATTCCTTTAATAATTAAAAATAAAACAAAAGCTGTTAAAACAAATGTAATTACTGAACTAAGGAATAATCCAATTTTAGAACCATGCCAAACATATTCTTGCAATGTAGATACATGAGCCGCTTCTAATACTGGTTTTAGCATCAATGGCGTAATTACGTCTTCTATTAAAGAAGAAACTATTTTATTAAATGCGCCCCCAATAATCACACCCACCGCTAAATCAACCACATTACCTCTCATTACAAAGTCTTTGAATTCTTTAATCATTCCCATTTTTTTCTAGTTTTTAAGTTTATATTTATTAAAATTGTATAAAGTACTCAGTTGATAGCAAGAAAATTAATTATTATCAAGCACCTTTAAAAGCTCATCTAACTTAGGTGTTAAAATAATCTCCGTTCTTCTATTCTTTTTACGAGCCTCTGGTGTCTTAGCAGCATCAATCGGGAAAAATTCTCCGCGCCCAGCTGAAGTAATACGATTTGGATTAATATTAGCTCCTTGCAATAATATTTTTGTAACAGATGTAGCGCGCATCACACTTAAATCCCAATTATCCTTAATTTCTCCCGCGCCCTTCATAGGCACATCATCCGTATGACCTTCAACTACAATATTAATATCTGGATTTTGTTCTAAAACTTTAGCTACATTTTTCAATGCTTCTATTCCTTTAGGTTCTACTGAGGTTTTTCCGCTAGCAAACAATAACGATTCGTCCAAACTCACATACACTTTCCCATTTTTTTGAGTAATAGTCAATCCCTTATTTTCAAAATTGAATAAAGCATCCTGTAATTTCTTTTTCAAATCAGCTGATGCTTGATCTTTTTTCTTTAAAATATCTTCCAATTCGTTCACACGAGCTTCACGCAATTTTAACTGAGCCGCTAAAGCATCTAAGTCTTGTTGTTGCTTATTCAATCGAGCTTCTAACGCCTTTAATTCATCTTCTTTTCTTAATAATTGTTCTTGGGTTAGTTGTAATTGACCACTCAATTTAGCATTATCTTTTTCTGATCCCAGCAACATTTTATTGTATTTATCGAGCAATTGATCATTTACCAAATTTAATTTATCATACTTATTTTGCAATAAACGAAGGTTTGTAGATAAAATCGCTGTGTCTCTTTGCAAACCAAAAAGCTCTTTTTCTTCTTTAGCAATTTTCTCCTTTAACTCAGCGGCTGTAGCTTCAGATTGTTGAGCTGCTTTTTTTGCATCATTGGATTCAGTTTCGCAAAGTGCTAATTTAGCTTTAGATTCTTCTAATAGTCTTTGTGGTACACAAGAGCTAATTGCAATTAAAGCAATGACTGCTGGTAAATAAATTTTTTTCATTTCTGTTGAGATTATCATGCAAAAATATCTTTAATAGATG
>JANXRU010000321.1 GCA_025356715.1 Bacteroidota bacterium | reverse complement strand
CTGTTCCTTTACCATCAACTGCATAACCAGGAGTAATAGCATTATCATCTGTTTTTTTAGCACAAGAGATAAAAATAATGCTTCCAAGAGCTAGTATAGATAAAGTAGATAAAATAATTTTTTTCATGAGTAGATTTTAGTTAACCAAATATATAAACTATAATTTTAATTACCAAACAGTTACACTCAATTGTTTAACACATTAACTCGTTAATAAAACGATTTCCCTTGTTTTACGTTTTTTTTGAGGAGTATACAAGCTCTATACCTGTCTTCTTGGTATTCGGAATAAAGTTCATTTAAGGTATCTAAAACCTTGGTTAAACTTATTTCATCTGCCCACTTTAATAAGCCTTTAGGGTAATTAACACCCTTTGTCATTGCTAAATCTATGTCTTCTACAGAGGCTATACCCAAATAATGGGTATCAGCTGCTTCATTGATTAACATACACAATATACGATTGACAATGAATTTACCCAACACCTCATCTTTTGTGGGCTCTGCATGTATTGCCCCTTCGCGGTAATCATAAAATCCCCTACCCGATTTTTTTCCTAAAAATTTAGCTTCCAATAAGCGCTTTTGACTTAAAGATGGCTTAAAGCGTGGATCAAAGTAAAATTGTGTCCAAACGGTTTCCGTAACCACATAGTTTACATCATGTCCTATTAAATCCATTAACTCAAATGGTCCCATTTTAAAACCTCCAATTTCACGCATAGCCCAATCTATTGTAGGAATATCAGCTAGTTGTTCGTCGTAAATACGCAATGCTTCACTATAAAACGGTCGAGCAACGCGATTAACAATAAACCCAGGGGTATCCTTAGCTATAACAGTTACTTTTTTCCAAGAATCAATTAATGATTTACAGGCACTCGTAATTTCCTTATTGGTTGCAACGCCTGGTATAATCTCAACCAAAGGCATTAAAGTAGCGGGATTAAAGAAGTGAATCCCGATCACTCTTTCTGGCAGTTTACATGCTGAAGCAATAGATGTAATGGATAAAGAAGACGTGTTTGATGCTAATACACAAGTATCAGAAACGATGCTTTCTAATTGTTGAAATACTTTTTGTTTAACATCACTGTTTTCAATAATAGCTTCAATAATTAATTGACAAAATTTTAAATCCGATATTTGCTCGGTAAAGCTTGTTAAACTTAACACAGAATCCGCCTTTTCTTGAGTAATTTTTTGTTTTTCAACTAACTTACTTAATGAATTCGTTAAATTGGTTTTTGCTTTTTCTAAAGCAACGGCATTTGTATCATAAATAATAGTCTTGTGTTCGGCTGTAGCTGCAACCTGAGCTATACCACTACCCATGGCACCAGAACCTACAATGCCGATAATAGAATTTTTTGTAAACATAAATAGTATCTTATTTTTGAATGATTATTTTTTGAGTTTCTTTAAATTTTGCACCTTGTAAGGTTATAAAATAACAACCATCATTTAAATGATTAGTGAAAATTGTTGTTTTAAATAACGCATCTGTTGGAGTAAAAGAATTAGACTCTACTTCTTTTCCTAAAACATCTGTGATGCAATATTTTATTAGGCTATTTTCTTGATTTATTAAAGAGATTTTTAATTCATCCTTAACTGGATTTGGATATACCGAAAATACAGATACTTGAGCATCTTTCTCATTGACACCTACTGTATTTTTATAATTATTATCAGGATCTAAAATAAAAATACCATTTTGCATATCGCAAGTTATTACTATTTTACTTGGCAAATAAGGGTATGCTCCCCAATTGCCTCTGTAGGCAGAAGTTGCAAAATTATCATTCACACCGTACAACGGACTCGTATCGAAAAAGCCATACATGGTTGTAATTGCAGGATTTGAAATATCATATAAATATAATCCATCCTGGTAAGTACTCATCCAACACCAATTATTTTCGACGATGTAAGGATTATGAGCCGTTGCACCAGTATGTGATTTAAAAACATCTACAGGAATTATATTATTAATGTTTGAAATATCAATTGTTTTTGCTGGCAATCCCGCAGGAACTTCATCTGCAAATACCATAGTTTTGCGATTTTCGGTTAACCACGAACTATGATTGTAACCACCGTAGGCGTACCCCGTATACGATGCTAATAAAGAAAACGTATTACTAGCAGTTAACGTTATAATTTGCAACCCTTGGCTTCCGCATGAGGCATAAATGGTATCATTACGCACATACATATCATGAACATAAGTAATACTTGGAATATCCTGAAATAATTTTCGCACCAATACAGGTACTGAAGGAGTTGCAAGGCTATACACATGCATATTGTCAGTTCCAAAACCAACTACCGTTGGTCCACCACAATACAATTTATCTTTATCTACAAAGATTGTATGGCAACGCTCAAAATAAGTATTTCCTTCATAAACCACATGAACAGAATCTGGTAAATATTGTAAATCTACAATTTGAAACGTGTTTGGCACTCCATCATCACTAACGATGTAGCAATAGTTTTGGTAGGTTTTAATTTCTCTCCAGGTGCATCCCGCATGTCTTGCCTTTACAGAATCAACAATAACAGGAGCTGTAGGAACAGTCACATCAATAAAATAAGTTTGACTACTTGTTCCTACAAGTGCATACTCTTTATGTTTCGACGATTGGTACCAACCCCAACAACCTGAGTATTTTCTACCATCAAAGCCTGTATTATCTTTTTCAGGATCAATATGTGCTAACAGATTTACATTTAAACTAGGATAAATTTGAGCTTTCCCCAATAAACATACGTTTAATAAGATGGCAATTAGACTGTATTTCATTTTAGTTGTCTTAATAGAAGTGATTACGAATATACGAATCTAAGGATTCTTAGGGGAATAAATGTATCGACATTTAATAAGAATGAATTAATATTGTATTATAAAAACGGTTATCTTTGCGCCTCACAAAATAAACCTGCACATGAAATTTTTACGTTTTTATATTATATATCGCTTACAATTTATTATTGGCCTAATTGTATTAGGCGTATTAGCTTATTTCTTTTTAGATTTAATAACGGCTTGGTTATGTTTTACGTTTGCTATCATTTCTACAATTCTTTATTTTATGATGGGTACCATGCGTGCTGTGCAAGAGGCAGTGCAAGAAGGTGATGTTGACAGAGCAATGTTATACATGGACAAAATTAAATTCCCTCGTTTATTGTTTAAACCAATTCGTTCGGGATATTATATGTTACAAAGTAATTTATCAATGGCAACTAATGATTTGGATAAAGCAGAAGCTAATATTAGAAAAAGCTTAAAAATAAAATCTAAAATTGTTGGCGACATGGAAGGGACTAATTTAATGCAATTAGGATTTATTGAACTAAAAAAAGGAGACTCTAAACAAGCGCGTTTGCACCTTATTGAGGCTGTTAAGGCTGGTATTCCAGATAAAGAAAGCTTAGCAGCTGTATATTTACAATTAAGTTCTATTGAAGCTGGGCGCATACAATATAAAATGGCTAAACAGTATTTTAAAAAAGCGAAAGATTTAAAACCAAAATCGGAAGAAGTTATTAAACAAATAAAAAGCTACGAGAAGCAAATTACTCGTATGCCAGGTTAATTTAAAACACTGATTATTTTATCTAAATGCTAATTGTATTAATTTAAATTTATTGATACATTAGTCACATGAAAGTAGGATTACTTATAATATTTCTTTTTTTTACTATTTCTATAAATGCGTCTAATGGTGATGGAGCCATTGGAGCAAGGTCTTCTGCCTTAGCACATGCATCCTCTACTTTATTTGATGTGTGGAGTACTCGAAACAATCAAGGTAGTTTAGCATTTGTTAGGAAAACAGAAATTGGTGCATTTTACGAAAATCGTTTCTTTGTAAAAGAATTATCGCAAAGTGGCTTCGCTATTGCCTTACCCATCAAAAAAGGAACCTTTGGTTTAACTTACTCTACAATGGGCTATAAATTATATCGCGAATCGCAAACAAGTTTAGCTTATAGTATTAAACTAAACGAAAGCATTGGCGTTGGCGTTTCTATTGATTATTTAAATACTAAAATCGCTGACATTTATGGGCAAGCAAACGCTGTAACTGGATCTGT
>JANXRU010000336.1 GCA_025356715.1 Bacteroidota bacterium | reverse complement strand
CTACAACATCCTTTACTCCTATTTTTTTAAACATATTTAAAACAGAAGCCAAATTTCCTAAACCATAATCAACAATAACAATCATCGTTTAATTATTTTTTAAACTTGTAAAAAACCAAATGTAATACATATCATAAAATTATTGTGTTTACTTACAGCTTCGCCACCTCAGTCACAGGTGACTTAGTGGGTTTTCTTTTATTTCTTCTACTTCTCGGCTTCGCTCGAAGTGATAAAAAAATCATTTATTTTATTTACTCCATAATAGCAGGGGGTTATTACCCGCTACTAGAATGTTTTTTATCTCAAACTCAGATTCACTATAATGAACGTAATGTATCTTTTTATTTATTTTCTTTTCTGCTTTACTAATTAATTCTATTAAAAAAGGTTCGTTAATATCTCCTACCAAAACTAAATCAATATTATTAGAATCTTTTCCTTTTGCTAAATTACCAACTAAATATACTTTTTTTAAATCACCCATGTGTTTTAATACATAATCAATCACATGATCTAAACCAACTAATTTTAACACAATGCTATTAATATCCTTAAATAAAGGGTGTTTAATGTTTACCTTAAATACTTTTTTATTTGCCTGACTGAAAGACTCCAAAAAACCTGCTTTTTCGAAGCGGTTTAATTCTATTCGAATAGAGTTGGTAGATTCACCAAACTCTTCCTCTAAACCTCTTAAATAAGCAGTTGTACTACTATTTAAGAAAAATTTAAGTAGTAATTTAATTCGAGTTTTAGATGAAATGAGTGTCTCTATCATTACTGAGTTACAAACTTACTCAATTTAGTAAAGTAATCAAATAAAATTAATCATTTTTTAAATTTTAATGCTTAGTTTTTCAGCATTAATCATGTTAAAATCTAATTTAATCCCAAACTTAAATCTAGTTCATCATTTATTTTAGTAGGTTACGATACCAAGCTATTGTTTTTAATAAACCATGTTCTATATTTATTAGAGGCTCATAACCTAAGCTTTTTTTTGCTTTATCAATATTGGCTAAGCTGTTCTTAATATCTCCTTTCCTCTCTGGCTTATAAACAACAGAAATTGTAGAATTTAAATGATTTTTTATTAAGTTAAATAAGGCATTAAGACTTGTAGAAGCGCCATACGCAACATTGTACACCTCATTTATTGCCTCAGAATTTTGCGTTGTCATTGCCAAAATATTTGCATAAACAACATTGTCAATATAGGTAAAATCACGACTAGTAGTACCGTCTCCAAAAATAGAAGGTTCTGTGTTTTCTAATAAATGAGAAATAAAAATGGGGATCACAGCTGCATATTGTCCGTTAGGGTTTTGTTTCGGCCCAAAAACATTAAAGTATCTTAAACCAATAATTTCCAATTGATACGACTTACTAAAAATCGCCGCATATAATTCGTTGGTTTTTTTAGATACCGCATAAGGGGAAAGCAAGTTTCCCGTAATGTGTTCTTGTTTCACCGTACTCATATCGTCTCCATACACTGATGAAGATGATGCATAAACAACACGCTTAACCTGTTGATTTTTGGCAGCTGTTAGCATGGTTACAAAACCAGTAACATTTGCATGATTAGTGGCAATGGGATTTTCTAAACTGCGAGATACAGAACCTAATGCTGCATTATGAAACACACCATCTACCTGATAACAAGCCTCAAAACATGTTTGATAATCAGTAATATCTCCTAATAAAAATTTGAAGTTTGGATGGTGATCAAATTCTATGATATTATCTCTACTCCCCGTTGATAAATTGTCCAGAACCCGAACTTCTTTAGCCCCATTATTTAGTAAATAAGCCAATAAATTAGAACCGATAAAACCGGCACCACCAGTCACTAAAAATGTTTTATCTTTTATTTCATTAATATTAGGAATCACTCTATTTACTTTTTTAAGACGTTAAGAATTTTAAGATGTTCCTTGGAACTTTAACTCTGATATTTTGTTTGATACTTTGTAATTCAATATGAATATAATCTTCGTTTTGAATTTGAATAATTTTACCAATATAACCTTTTAATGCTCCTTGTGTAATTTCTACCTCATCGCTCATTTTTAAATCATTAACTTCCGTTGTAATATCATACCCCGTTAATTCTATTGATTTCAAAATCTCAATTTCAGATTCTTTAATTTTTGCTTCAATCCCATTAAATTTAATAAATCCTAAGGCGTATGGTGTTTTTAAAACTTTTTCTTTTTCTAAAATATCCATTTTAACAAAAACATAACCGCTAAGCATGGGGAATTCAACCCATTTTTTTCTATCACTCCATTGTTGCATTTTTTTTACAATCGGCGTATAGGCTTCAATATTTTTCTCTAATAATTTAAGAACAATTTTCTTCTC
>JANXRU010000286.1 GCA_025356715.1 Bacteroidota bacterium | reverse complement strand
ATTGAAACATCAAAAGCACGAGCCGTTAATTAAAGTATTACTACGCAGTTATGGAGGCTTGTTTGAGCAATATGCCCATATTAAAGAAAAAGATTTAGCTTACCGATCAAAAATTTCTGAATTCGAATTACAAAATCAATTAGATTATTTGAATACACAAGGCGTTATTTCTTTTATACCGCAAACTACCTTGCCTAAATTGATATTCTTACAAAATCGTATTAATCTTAAGTTTGAAGACATACGATTAGTTAATTATCCTATTTTAAAACAAAAAGCATTAGCGCGCATGGATAGTGTGGTGTATTATGCAACCGAAAAAAATACATGCAGAAATAGAATATTATTAACTTATTTTAATGAAACGGATTTTAAAGATTGCAATTACTGCGATGTGTGTGTAGAAAAAAACAAAAATCAATCGGCCATACATGCCAGTATTAAAGGGCAGCTTTTGCCGTTGTTAAATAAAAAGACGCTTCGGTTTGAAGCTATTATCGATGCATTACCAGCAATTAATGGGAAACAATTGTCAGATGTGATTAATAAAATGATTGATGATGATGAATTAAGAGTGCATTCAGATAATACCATTTATGTAAATCAATAATTTGAAAAATTTAAACAATAATTAGAAATATTTTCCCTCAAGTATTAGTTTTAAAAGCATTCTTTTTGATAAATATTGTTGGGATATTAGTTGTAAATTTGGTAATCATTTAAAATAAACTATGTCAGAAATCAATAAAGACCAACAAATAGAAAGCTTAGAAGAAAAAGTAACTCATCTTAGCCGAATGCTTGTTAAATCATTTGGTTATGCTGATCAAGATCCAGATACATTTTTGCAAAATGCACGAAGAACGACTGAAGCTATTTGCAGATTTATGTACACGAAGGAGTTTGGTGAGCCAAAAAGTAGAATGATGTTGAATGATTACGGTAGAGAATTATTAAACAAAAAAGTGATTCCAGATAAGATTGGTATTTTGATAGGCACCATTCAAACGTACGGTAATTATGCTGCTCATGCGCAAGATGATTTATCGGCTGCAACGCGCGAATGGATTGCGCCTTGCCAAACAGCTTTAGCAAGTTTAACCAATTGGTTTTTTTTAGAATATTTAAAAGGAAATGTTCCAAATGAATTATTAACTCCCGTTCAAAGTTTTTCGGAGACTAAAACAAATAGTAATGTAACAGCTAACGATTCTCCAATAGCTAAGAAGTCAAAAAGAAATACAATACTGTTAATTGTGATTGCTATAGTTGTGATTGCTGCTTCTGCATTTTTAGTGTTAAAGAATTCTAATTCAGAAAACAAAAAAGACACTGTTATTGCGCCTTCTGACAATGTTGTGAAAACAGAAGAACAAATGGTAGATAATTTAAATAGTGTAACTCCCAATCCGGATGCAAAACGCATTGCTATTTTATATTTTGATAATGGCTCTGACAATGTTGAATTATCTCGATTGAAAAAAGGATTAGCGGATATGCTTATTTCGGATTTGTCAAAAATAAAAATGCTGAATGTTATTGAACGCGCACGATTAGAAGAAATTTTAAAAGAGCAAAAGCTAAATAATTCCAAAGAATTTGATGCCTCAACGGCAAGTAAAGTCGGGGAATTATTAGGCGTACAATATATCTTAACAGGATCATTCTTTGATTTAATGGGAAGTATGCGAATGGACGCGCGAATTATTGATGTAGAAACTGGAAAAATAATTAAAAGCGAAGGCATTGATGGCGCCACTAATACTTTTTTTGATTTAGAAAAAAAATTGGTTGTTAAAATAGCGGGCGGCTTAAACGTTACTTTAGAAGACCCTAATGAAAATACTTCTTCTGCCGCTAAGGAAACAACATTAAGCTACGAAACGTCTTTGCTTTTTTCGGATGGATTAGACTGCATGGATAAAGGCGAAAATGCGAAAGCCATGGAGATTTTTAAAAAGGTTATTCAAAAAAATCCTGATTTTGTTCCTGCACAACAAGCGCTTAATAAGTTACAGAAAAAAGTATAGTGAAAAAAAGAATCTTACTCTTTATAGGAATTGTGTTTACTGTTTGTATTCAAGCAAAAACAATTGCTATTTCTTATTTTGATAATTCGAGTGGTGACGCAAAGTACAATGCGCTTTCAAAGGGAATTGCCGATATGCTGATTACCGATTTATCAAAAATAAAAGGAGTTACCATTGTGGAACGAGAAAAATTAGAAAAATTAATTCAAGAAATTAAATTAGGTCAATCTAAATACTTTGATCCCGCAACGGCACAAAAATTAGGAAAAGGATTAGGCGCTCAAAATATATTAACGGGATCTTTTTATGTTTTAGATAATATCATTCGCATTGATGCCCGTGTAATAGATGTACAGACAGGGGGTGTTATTTTTGCCGAACAAGTGAGCGGGAATAAAAATAATTTTTTTACGCTTCATCAGCAACTTGCTAATTTACTTTCCAAAAAATTAAATATTCCTTATAGCCCCGATTTGAGTGGACTTTATAAAGCAAGTGAAGAAGTAACATTGGCAGATGTTGTTAATTTTTCGAATGCCATTATGTTGCAAGATGACGGAATGGATAGTGATGCAAAAGTGTTATTAGAAAAGACAGTAAAAACAAATCCAAAATTTCAGTTTGCCAAAACAAAATTAGATGGGATTAAAGAATGGTTGAAAAAAGTAGAGGAAGAGCGTGAAAAACTTATTATGGAAGAATTAAAAAACACCATTAATACCTTAGATCCTTCTAACGATAAGTTTGGAATGCAAATTAGTAATGTTTGGACAACGCTCTTATCTTCCTATAAATACAACCAATTACTTTCATTTGATAATTCAATTAGGAAAATGAAATTAGACGAGAAGAAAAAAATATATGGCGAATCATCTGCATTAACATTAGGAGAGATGATGTTGTTTTATGATTGCACTTCTTTAAGCACGTTAAAAAGATATGATGAGCTAATTGTTCAGGCAAAACTATTTATTACAAACTATCCTACAAGTTTATACTTCCAAAGTATTAAAATATATTTAGAGCAAGCTATTAAGGAATTAGAACAGCGTCAAAATGGCAAAAAAGGTATTGAGGCAAAATTGTTTGGGGAATCGCTTGATTCCTATGTTAATTATTTAAATAAATTAGAGTGGAAATCTAATTTGCAGTTTGTAAATGAGAAAGAGTATAAAAATTATTTACACATATATAAATCTCAAGTTTTAAGTACGTCTAAAGACATACTAAATGCATGGGATGAAAGCTCTAAATTTAGTGAGTTTACAGGCTTTTTTGATATTGCACTTCATTTTAATGATTTGAAATCAATGGAAGAAATAGTAGCGATTAGCAAACAATTATTTACAGATGAAGAAGATCAGGATCATGTTTTTAGTTTAGAAAATAAATTAGAAGACTATAAAACAAAAACCATTGAACATGCAGACAATATAAAAGACATGGAGCTTATCGCAAAAAATGGATCTAAGGGAGAATTAGAGAAAATCATAAAATGGCTTTTCAGTAACGAAAAATATAATCGCCCTGATTTATTATTAGCAATCTGCGAACGCTATATAGCTAATTTCAAACCCTCTAATGAGAACGAAATGAACATATACTTGGATGCTTGGGATGGGTTAGTTAATTACACGGCGAAATTGAAAAATAGTGATGAGGCCAAAAAATTATTTGAAAATCTCAAAGCAAAATCCGAAGAGTATAGTGCCTACAAGTCTATATACGACAAGGCTACGCGTGAAATGCAACAGGATTTAAAAAATTTGCATAATGATTTTTTGAGTTATCAAAAAAGTATAAAAAATAATGATCCGATGATTGATGTGCTTCAAAAGTACGCTTCGGTATATAGAGATAACCATCAATATACTGAAGAAGCTTATACAAGAAAGCAGTTGATGGATTTGTTTAAATTAGATGCTGAAAATGAACCATTGCAATTATATATGTTGAGTATGAGTTATTATAATTTAGGATACTTTGAAAACGTAAAAAAAACGGCTATACAATTAAAGGAAAAGTATCCTGAAAATTCTTATACTGAATCTATTTCATCTCTTATTTCTTATATGCCTCAATAGTTTTATATGCAGACCAATCTTTCAAATAACACCAGTCTGACTAGCTTAAATAATAAGGCTTGGGATTACAGATATATCGATAGAGAAGAGGGAAAGCAGTTGGCGGAAGAAGTTCAAAGCTTAGCTTTAAAAAGTAACAATTTTATTGAATTTCATTTTGCTCAATTAACACTTGCTCAACTTATTTTCTGGAAAACAAGTGATGGCGAACAACTAATTAAAATTAAAGAGTCGATTGATTTTTTTGAAAAAACAGAAAATCATTTGGGTATTTCAAGAGCTAACGCCATTTGTTCAGGAATGTATGATCAATTTGGTCAATATGATAAAGCAATGCGCCATGCTTTACATGCCGTTAAATCAGCTGAATTAGTAGCTAATGAAAATAACAAGGGAGATTGTTATACATTGTTAGGGCAAATTTATTCTAGAATACATGATTTTTCAAACGCTCATGATGCATTTGAAAAAGGATTAGATATTCGAAAAAATAGTAAAGAAGAAAAAGCAATTGCCTCTTCACTAAATTTATTGGCGCGTAATTATGTATTAAGTAAAAAGTACGATGAAGCTAAAAGATATTACGAAGAATGCTTGTTGTATAGAAAAACGATAGGTGATTTAGCAGGAATTCCGTGGACTTATTTAGGATTGGCAAGCTTATATGCAGAACAACATCAATGGACACTTTCATTAGAATATTTTCAAAAAGCAGAAGATTCTAATCAGCATAAAGAAAAAAGATTTGAATTATTGTGTACGATTGGAAAAGGAAAGGTTTGGCTTAATCAGGATAAAATTGAAGATGCTATAGTTTGTTTTAATGCGGCAGTTCAATTATCCCAGTCTTTAAATATCATTTCTTTAGAATCAGAGGTTTATCAGCTATTGGCGGAAGCCTATGAAAAAATAGGACTTTTATCTGAAGCGTTGATTCATTACAAAAAATATAACGAATTAAGACAAGAAATATTAAGTAATGAAAAAGTGAATATGCTTAAGCAACAGCAAATAGCTTTTTCGGTTGAACATGCAGAAAAGGAGGCAGAAATCCATCGCTTAAAAAATGTAGAATTAAAAAATGCCTTCGATAAAATAGCCTTGCAACATAACGAGCTTGAAGAAAAAAGTAAAGAAATAACAGACAGTATAACGTATGCTAAACGGATACAAGATGCCTATTTGCCTGAAAAAGAATCGCTCAATAACTTATTTGAAAATGCATTTTTGTTATTTAAACCAAAAGATATTGTTAGCGGAGATTTTTATTGGTTTACAAATGAAGAAAATTTAGTAACAACTTCTCGTTTATTTGCTGCAGCTGATTGTACAGGGCATGGCGTTCCTGGCGCCATTATGAGTGTGATTTGTTGCAATGCATTAAATGAGGTGACGACTCAAAAACATATTTATCAGCCTGATCTTATTTTAAATGAAGTTCGCAATATTGTAATATCTGCCTTCAAACAACAAGTAAAACATACACAGAAAGATGGAATGGATATTTCCTTAGTGCGTTTAATTACTTCAGATGAAAAAATAAAGCTACAATATGCTGGCGCTAATAACCCTTTATGGATTATTAGAAAAGGTAAGCCAACATCTGATTTTGAGAACTTGTACTCAACAGAAACACATTACTTAATTGAAATTAAAGCGGATAAGCAGCCTATTGGAAATTATGAAATCATGAATCCTTTTACCTTACATGAAATGGATTTATATAAGGGTGATACGCTTTATTCTTTTTCAGATGGCCTTGCTGACCAATTTGGTGGCGCATTTGGAAAAAAATTAAAATCAAAATCGTTGAAAGAATTATTATTATCTATTCAGCAGTATTCAATGGAAGATCAACAGATGTTAGTAGATAAAGCCTATAGTAATTGGAAAAATAATTTTGAACAGGTAGATGATGTTTGTATGCTAGCTGTTAGAATTTAATACATGACTTTTAGTCAATAAACATTAATAATAAATATTTAAAATAATTAACTATACAATGCAAGCAACTGGAATTTTATATCTTTTACCTGTAAGCCTTGGAGAATGCGATTTAACCTATGTTTTACCAAAACATAATTTTGATATCATTAATTCGTTGACATACTTTATTGCTGAGAATGCAAAAGACTGTCGAGCGTTTTTAAAACAATGTATCTATCCAGAAATAAGTAGAGCAGAATTATCGCTTATCAACCAGCATACTAAAAAAGAAGAATTGTTAGAATATTTACAGCCGCTTTTACAAGGCAAAAATGTTGGTTTAATGAGTGATGCAGGTTGCCCAGGCATAGCAGACCCTGGGGCTGATGTTATTAAATTAGCGCACCAAAAAGGAATAAAAGTAGTGCCGTTAGTTGGGCCGAGTTCTATAGTATTGTCAATTATGGCAAGTGGGTTTAATGGACAAAATTTTGCATTTGTAGGATATCTTCCTATAGAGAAAATCGAAAGAGCTAAGCGTATCAGGGAATTAGAGCAATTGTGCGTGAAACAGAAACAAGCACAATTTTTTATTGAAACGCCTTATCGTAATATAAGTGTGTTCGAAGATGTATTAAAAACATTACAACCAACCACACAATTATTAGTTGCAACTCATATTACTTTATCTGATGAATGTATTGAAGTAAAACCAATATCTGCTTGGAAAAAATTAACATTTCCAGATTTCTCCAAAAAGCCTACCGTATTCGGTATTTATATTTAGGGTTATTAACAGTGCTTAAAATCGATTTACTAATACAGATAGTAGATTAACGTAGGCTTTCTAAGGATTAAATCCTACTAAACATGTTTAGGGAATTCTTTTTCAGATTTTACCTCATTTTATTTGATTAATCAGATGCGTTCTCTATTTTCATAACAACTAAACATAGTATATTATGAAGAAAATTATTACAACATCATTATTAGCATTTTCCACATTAATTGGACTTGCCCAAACACCAGCTCATAGAACTTGCGGTACTTTGGATAATCATAATTATTTAATGCAAACTAGAAAAAATTATGCTCAGGATTTTGTTCAGTATAATCAAATGCTTGATCAATATATTCAAAATAATCAGTCGGCACTAAATATCGCTGCAAAAACTTCAAACATTACAATACCAGTTGTTATACATATATTATATAATACGGCTGCTCAAAATATTTCTGACGCTCAGGCAACTTCTCAGTTTGCCGTTTTAAATAATGATTTTCAAGGTTTAAATACAGATAGAATAAATACACCTTCTACATTTACGAATGTTTTAGGATCTGCTGGCATCACATTTTGTTTGGCTCAAAGAGATCCATCAGGAAATCCAACAACAGGTATCATTCATAAGTCTACAACAACAACCTCTTTTACAACGGATAATAAAATTAAGTCTTCTGCTACAGGAGGGGATGATGCTTGGGATGTTACGAAGTATGTAAATATTTGGGTTGGTAATATTAGTGGTGGGATATTAGGATATGGAGAATTTCCAACAGGGACTTTAAGTAATACTTATGGTTTAGTATTGAATTATGTATGTACAGGAGTAACTGCTACTGGCGCTCCCTATAATTTAGGAAGAACAGGAACACACGAATTTGGTCACTGTTTTAATTTAGCTCATATTTGGGGAGATGAAGCAGCTTGTGCCGCGGATGATGGGCTTACTGATACTCCTCAACAAAAGGATAAGAATTTTGGAGTTCCAACTTTTCCTCAAGGAACTGCTGCAGCTGGAGGATGTTGCAGTGCTGCTAGTGTAAGTTCAATGTATATGAATTATATGGATTATACGGATGATGCCGCTATGTACATGTTTACTCAACAGCAATGTGCTCGAATGTTAGCAGTTGTTTCTACAGCTCCTTGGAATGTATTAGCGAGCTCTAATGGATGTACACCAGCAAGTGCTTTAGATGCTGGAATTTCTAGTATTTTAAATCCTGTAAATGGTTTATCTACTTGTAATAATGCAGTTACACCAAAAACAATTTTAACCAATGCAGGTTCTACTACTTTAACGTCAGCAAAAGTAATGTATAAAATGGACGCTACAGCAACTCAAACTCTTAACTGGACAGGTTCGTTAGCAACTGGCGCTACTGCTACTTTAACATTAAATGCTTATACTGGCCTTTCAAATTCAGCTCATACATTTTCGGTTTGGGTAACTTCTCCAAATGGAGGTGTAGATGGTGGACCATTAAATGATAGTCAAGTCTCCACATTTACGGTTGCTACTCCAGCAGCAGGGGCTGCATTACCTTTTGTAGAAGGATTTGAAGCAGCAACTTTTCCGCCAACAGGTTGGCTTTTACAAAAAGCAAATACCATTAGCGCAACAAATACATGGTCTCGCTTAGCAAATACTACTGGATTAACAGCAGGAAGCACAGGTATTGCTAAAATGGATAATTATTCAGGCGCGACAAATATCGCAGGACAGTTAGATGCTTTACGTTCTCCAGCTTTAACTTTTACTGCTGCAACTTCTGCTTTAAATTTATCGTTTGATGTGTCTCATCGTATTTATAGTGCGACATATATTGATTCCTTAAATGTGTATTTATCATCTGATTGCGGAGTTACTTGGAATCGTTTATATACTAAAGGTGGCACACAGTTAGCAAATGCTGTAACTACTCAAACAAGTGCTTATACTCCTACTGTAAATACTCAATGGAGAAGAGAATCTATAAGCTTAGCAGCATATGCTGGTTTACCAAGTGTTTATGTTAAATTTGAATCTCGTAGTGGTTATGGTAATAATGTTTATATAGATAACATCAATATTTCTTCAACGACTGCATCAACTACTCCTGTGGCAAGTTTTTCAGCTTCAGTTACAAAATGTGCTGGAAGTGCAGTTTCTTTTACAGATTTATCTACAAATACACCAACTAGTTGGGCATGGAGTTTCCCTGGTGGATCACCTTCAACTTCTACCCTTCAAAATCCAAGCGTAACGTATACAGCGAGTGGTACTTATTCTGTTACATTGAGTTCTGCAAACAGTTCTGGAACTAGTACGGCAGTTACACAAACCATTTCAATTTCTGCTTTACCTTTAGTGTTATCTAATTCAAAAACATCTTGTGTAGGTGCTGTTAAAACATTAACTGCTACAGGAGCTTCAACTTATTTATGGAGTACAGGCGCAACAACTTCTGTTGTAACGGTTGCTCCACTTGTAACTACAGCTTATACAGTTATTGGTACAGCGGCCACTGGTTGTACAAATTCAGCTATTGGAACAATAACTGTAGCAAGTTTACCTGTTGTAGCTTCAACAAGTTCTAGTATTTGTATTGGTAATACAGCAACGCTAACAGCTAGTGGAGCAAACACTTATTCTTGGACAACAGGAGCTGCCACTGCAAGTATTGTTATGACACCTACAACAACATCATCCTATACTGTTACGGGAACAGCAACATTGACTGGTTGTAAAAATACAGCTATTGGAACTATTACCGTAAATACTTTACCAACGGTTGTTGTTTCTTCTGCCACTATTTGTGCAGGATCTACAGGGACATTAGTTGCTAGTGGTGCATCTACCTATTCATGGAATACTGGAGCAACTGGACCTAATTTAGTTGCAAGTCCAATTGTACTTACTAATTATACAGTTAATGGTACATCTGCCGCTGGTTGTTCTAATACAGCAACTGCTTCTATTTCTGTTGGACTCGCTCCTTCAATTGCATTGAATTCAGCTACAGTTTGTGCTGGAGTAACAGCGACTTTATCTGCAAGTGGAGTAAGTACTTATACTTGGAATACAGGTTCAAATTCTGCTTCTATAGCTGTTACACCAACAATTACAACAACCTATAGTGTATCAGGTAATTTAGCGGGTTGTGCTGTAGCAGCATCAAAAACAGCTACAGTAACAGTTAATTTATTGCCTATCGTTGCTTCAAACTCTAAAACAGGTTGCTTAGGTGCAGTAAAAACGTTGACCGCAACTGGAGCTTCAACTTACTTATGGAGCACTGGAGCAGTAACTCCTGTTATATCTGTTATTCCTCTTACTACAACTTCATATACCGTTGTAGGAACTGCAGTTAATGGCTGTACTAATTCAGCAGTAGGAACAGTTACTGTATTTAGTTTACCTGTTGTTGCTTCTACTAGTTCAAGCATTTGTATTGGTGGTAATAGTATTTTAACTGCAAGTGGTGCTTCAACATACTCTTGGAGTTCAGGTGCAGCAACTTCAACTATTGCTGTTACTCCAACTACCACAACATCTTATACTGTAACTGGTACAGCAACAGTAACTGGTTGTAAAAATACCGCAGTTGGGACTGTTACTGTAAATAATTTACCAACGGTATCTGCAACTTCTGCAACAATTTGTTCTGGAGATATAGCGACATTAACAGCGAGCGGTGCTTCAACTTATTCATGGAATACAGGCGCTGTAACCGCAAACTTAACAGCTAGTCCATTATCACTTACGAACTATACAGTGACAGGAACATCTGCGGCAGGTTGTTCAAATACTGCCTTAGCTTCTATTACAGTTGGTTCTGCCCCAATAATTAGCGTTAACTCTTCAACTATATGCGCAGGCTCAACAGCAACTTTAGCAGCTAGTGGTTTAACAACATACACTTGGAGTACATCTTCAAACGCTCCTTCAATTACAGTATCGCCTGCTGCAAATACAACGTATACTATTTCTGGTAATTTAACTGGATGTACTTCTGTAGCATCTAAAACTGTTTCAGTAAAAGTAAATTCATTACCAACAGTATCTTTAGGTTCAATAAGTATTTTATGTTTAAATAGCTCTGCAGTATCTTTAGTAGGAAGCCCTTCAGGAGGAACCTACTCAGGAACTGGCGTAAGTGCTGCTATGTTTGACCCTGCTGTTTCTGGTGCAGGTACATTTAATGTGACGTATAATTATACTGACATTAATAATTGTTCAAACTCTGCTGTTCAATCTGCAACAGTGAGTTTATGTACAGCAATTACAGAGGCATTTAGCGGATCAGAAATATCTATTTATCCTAATCCAGCTAATGACATACTACATGTTAATTTAAGTAATGGTTTTTCTGAAAACACCGTTATTGAATTATACGATGCAATTGGAAAATTAGTGATGAGCGAAAAAGCAATTGATTCTATGTCAACACTATCTATTTCACACTTAGCTAAAGGAATCTATTCTATCAGAGTTTTAGTTGATTCTCATCAAGTAGTGAAACGAATTATTAAAGATTAGTTAAATGAATAAACTAAAAAACGCCGTTCATTATTTATGAACGGCGTTTTTTTATTGAAATAATTTTTATTCTTCCCAATAATCAATTATTAAGCCATCTAAGGGACTAAGTCCAATGGTTCGTTTTTCAATACCGAAATTTATGATGAGCGCATCGTCTAAATAGTTTTCCCCTTCTTTACTCAAGTCAATTGATTCAATGGTTTGGCCAATGACATCTTCCCACATTTTAGTAGCAGAAGCGTCAATAGGTATCATTCTGATTTTATCGCCAAATTCTAATTTTAAGTCAGCTTTTTCTTGTTCGAAATTAAAATCATCAAAAATGTTAAGCCCACTACTTTCATCGTTACACGTTATTACTAATGTGCTTTTGTCATTAAATTGAAGCTCAATGTTGTCAATTAATTCAACTGATTCGGAAGGATTTAATTTGTTTACCCAAAAATAGATGAGGATTTTTTCTAAAGTTTTTCCTTCTGCAGAGGTAATTAATTTAAGTTGGTGATTTGAAAAATAGGGCATATTGAAAGGGATTTTAGAGAGAGGTTGACATAAGATATTAAAGGGAAAGCCAAGCTTTTGCTGCATCTCCCATAATTATTTTTTTTACTTCATCAGTTAATGGAGCTTCTCGTACTAATGAGCCTGGTACCGCTTCGCCTAATGGAAATGGATAATCAGAGCCTTGTACCACTTTATCAGCGCCGACTAAATCAATAATATATTGTAACATTTTGTGATCGCATACATGCGAATCAACCCAAAATTTACCTAGATATTTTTTTGGATTAAACTCATTGTCAATTGCTACTAAATCTGGTCTGCAATCCCATCCGTGTTCAATTCGACTGATAGTAGGAAGAAAGGAACCTCCTCCATGAGCAAAGCATACTTTTAATTTTGGGTATTTTTCAAAAACACCGCCAAATATCATACTGCAAATAGCCCTGCTAATTTCAGCGGGCATACCAACTAACCATGGTAGCCAGTATTTGGTCATATGCTCTTGCCCCATCATTTGCCAAGGATGCACTAAGATGGCAGCTTCTAATCGCTGAGCAGCTTCCCAAAAATCATGAAATTGTGGTTCTCCTAAATTTATATTGTTGATGTTGCTTCCAATTTGAACGCCACTAAAACCAAGACTCATGACGCGTTCTAGTTCCTGAACCGCTAATGCCGTATCCTGCATGGGAACAGTTGCTAAGCCAATAAATTTTCCTGGGTAATTAGCAAAGGTTGCGGCAATGTCATCATTCAAAAATCGTGAAATTTCTAAACAATCCGCTGGCTTCGCATCATAACTAAACATCACTGGAATAGTACAAATAACTTGCATGTCTGCTTGATGTTCTTGCATTTGTTTAATGCGGACTTCAGCATCCCAACAGTTTTCTTCAATTTCCCGAAAGCGTTTATCTCGTTGCATCATCCATGCCTTTCCCTGCTTATGATGATCTAATTGAATAAAATTTCCATAGCCGAATTTTTTTGTAAAATCAGGAATATGTTTAGGGATAATATGAGTATGTGTGTCTATTGTGAACATGGTGCTAAAGTATAAATTTTAAATGAGTTTTAGAACATATCACTCATACTATCTAACAACACTAACATATGATTGTAA
>JANXRU010000267.1 GCA_025356715.1 Bacteroidota bacterium | reverse complement strand
CTCCATTAGGAAATGTTACCAGCTTTAATAATTATAGTTATTTAGATTTCAACTACTTTAGACCTATTACCTATTATCGCTTAAAAATAGTTGATTTAGATAATACTTTTAAATACAGCCAAATAGTTGCTATAGAATATGGAAACAACACCTTAGACCAGTTAATTGTATTTCCTAATCCAGCATCAGATGAATTGTATATTTCATTAATTGCACCTGGGCAAACAAAAGCAACCATGGATATTAAAGATGTGTTAGGAAGAGTTATCTATTCTCAAAATATTGATCTAACTCAAGGATATGAAAATACTCAAATAAACACCTCCAATTTCGCCGCTGGTACATATGTTGTTACAATTACTTATGGAAATTCAACAACTAAAAACATTAAAGTAATCATCAACGGAAAAAATTAATACCATTAACTTAATTACTCTAAAAACCCCTATAAACATTAGTTTATAGGGGTTTTTCATAATAAATATATTCAATTTTAAACGGTTACAAATAACTATATACGAATCTAAACAGTTAATAACCGAATAAAATTTGGGACTGAACTTACCTTTGTGTCGTCAAATTGATGAAGCGCTTCATAAAACTTGATACTATTTTAAAATTAATAATAACAACCTAAAAAAAGAAAACATGAACAACACATTAAGAAACCGCGTACAGTTAATTGGTAATTTAGGGGCAGCTCCAGAAATTAAAATTTTTGATGGTAATAAAAAGGTAGCAAAATTATCCATCGCTACTACTGAAAAATATAAAAATCAAAAAGGTGAATGGATATCTGATACAACATGGCATTACCTAACCGCTTGGGGAAATCAAGCTGAATTTGCAGAAAAGTTTTTAGTAAAAGGTTCTGAAATAGCAGTTGATGGTAAATTAAAAAACAGCACATATACAGATAAAGAAGGTGTAAAACGCACCTCAACTGATATACAGGTAAACGAATTTATGATGTTAGGAAAAAAGAACTCATAAGTATATTTATTTTCAAACTCATAAAAAACGCTTACAGAATCTGTAAGCGTTTTTTTGTTATAGTAAATAACTATAAACCGACTAAAGTTTAAAGAGGTTTAAATAAGCTGTTTCGTATTTCAACATTTCGTGATTAGACCTCTTTTGGAATTTCAAAAAATTGGATTAACCAACGTTTGAAAAATATAAGCTTCACTAATCTTCGGTCAATTTAAATTCAGTTAAAACAACATCTCCTCTCCCGATAGCTATCGGGGCTTTGGCTCCCTACTTTAAAAGGTGAACTAGAGCTCAAAGCAAGCGCTACAACCCGTGTTCTCTGCTTCTTTTTAATAAAGAATTACTTAGCGTTAAGAATTTTAAATAAATTTCGAAACCACCTTGTGCCTTACTGGCTTGTGTATATTTACTTACATTTATGTCGTAAGACAAACCTATGGCATATCTTCCCATATCTAAATTTACTTGAGGTACAATAGCATCATTTACACGATAATATAAACCAATGTTTAATCCTGTTTCGGTAATATAACCTGTAATTTTTGTATCGTTTTTAAAACGATAGCGGATGTGTGCTCCTACATTTATTTCCTGCGCCGTTGCTTGTCTAATATAAATTAAACTCGGCAACACAGATATTTTAGTTTCTTTCACATCAATACGAATTTGCACTTGTCCTACAAAACGCATGGGTAGTTTATAGGATGACCCCGTACTAAAAGCTTGAGTTGGTCGGTTAATATGATGAACCGCTGCACCAAACTTAATACTAAAAATATCATCACGTGTCATATCTACCGATGCATTAGAGTACTCATAATTAATACCCGCACCAACATCAGCACTAGCAAAAGATTTGTAACTCACTACTTCTCCACTGGCAACTGTTTGATCAATTTCTTTTCCCGTGTATTGATTTCCAAAAGTTAGGGCGGCGTAATTAGCTGAGTTTTGATTATAACCCACGTTAACACCTGATGATAGTTTCGAATTTTTTCCTGATTTTATGATGGCGCTAATATTTAATTGTACTTGCGTGGTTCCAATTTTTGCAACACCAGCTCTATCATTAAACACAAACAAACCAACACCCATATAGGATTTTCGTTTATAACTTTTTAATGCAGTTCCATCTACTGCAAGCGACATGGTTTGATAAGGATTACCCATGGATGCCCACTGACTTCGATAATTAGCAACGGCTCTAAAATATCCATTAAAAAAGCCTGTATTAGCTGGGTTTAACCACAAAGGAGCTTCTTGAACTTGCGAAAAATGAACATCTTGTGCTGATGCAAAAAAACTAATAAACGTAAATAAACATAGATATTTTTTCATAACTGATTTTATCTAATTAAGGTTACGTTTCCTTTGGATGTTTTATCCACTCCATTTCTACCCGTATATTTTATAAAATACGCATACACGCCTGTTTGCACTTCAGTTCCCTTAAAATAACCATCCCAACCTTTGGTAGGATCTGTAGAACTATAAACTAATTGTCCCCAACGGTTCCATATCTCAATGGATAACGATTTAATATACCGTGTACCTAATGGGAATAAAATATCATTTCTTCCATCACCATTTGGTGTAAAGGCAGTTGGGAAAATAACATCAGAAGATTTTTCAATAAAATGTGCAATCACGTCATCACTGGTGCCATAGTTAATGCTAACACTATCTGCATGGGTATCGGGCGAAGGTGTGTGGTTTTTAAATTCCCAGTAATCAAATTCGTAATTAGCAGTATCAATTACTGTTTCTTTAAACGTCATAGTAACTGGTGCAAAATAGGTACCCGACCATTTATAATTAGTAAGCCAAATAGAATTTAATTTAACACTACCCGCTCCTGGAGGATCTACATCAACCGTTAAAGGTGTAGCCGTAACACTATAACAATCTGAAATTTTAGATTCTATATAGGCACAACGCTGATGAATTTTACTTTCAAGTGTATCCATATTGGTATTCCACTCCGCTAAGGTTCCTCCCCATTTAGCTATCTGGCGTGGCATTTCGGGAGTTAATATGGATTTGAAATAATAAAAATGAGCTAAGATACTATCGCATTTTAAGGCCGAATTTATTAAATCGCCATACCTATTAACGTATAAAGATTTAAAGGCTGGGTTCGATAATAATTTTTCTAAAATATCAGGAGTGCCTTTATTAGAACCTGCATTTTGAAATACATTCGTATAATCACAAGGACTAGATGTCATACCTGTTGTTGGTAAGCCCGAAAAATTTTCTCCTAAATCATACACATTATCCATATCCCACATCCAATATTTCCATTTGCGATTAGTACCCTGTGTTGCTCTACCCCTCCACCAAGCCGTATTCCAATTTATAAAATCAGAATTTACCACATAGGAATTATATATCATGTAATCGATAATGCTATTAAAATTTAACTTACTATTCACGTATGCATAATTCGCAGCCACATTCATCGAATTTCCCATCACAAAATTATACAGATTAACCCAACCTGTATCGCTACCATTACGAATTTGCAAACCTCCCCAAAAAGCTAAATTATCAATACTATCACTGGGTTGTTTGTAATAGTAATCTGTATAATCTCCTTCAAAAGCTTCGCGTAATTCGTACAAGCCCCAATAAGACCCATTTTTAAAAACAAGAACATGCTTATTTCTTCGACCATCCAATTCTAGTCCTTTTTTATATGAATAGGTTTGAACAAAAGCATCTCGCATGTGGCAAGACAATTTACCGCCATTATTCGATGAAGAATAATTATCGGAAGCTGCTGCTTTTAAAATGATATGTTGGAAATCTTTACGCGGACTTGCTCCCATTTTTGGGTCAGTAAAAAATTTGTGTTTAAACGCATTGTTATACCCATATTCGTCAAACGTTTCAACATCTATTCCTCTTTGGTTATAGGCCCAAGAGTCGTTTCCATGTTTATTAGAAGCACCATAACCTTCTGTTTTTTGGCTAAAGTTCTCAAAATATTCTAAATGCGTAGATGGCCTTGTGCTAGAAGAGCCTCCCATTAAAGTCGTTAATGGAGCCCCACCACTAATAGAAACAACCCCATAACGCGAATCGATTGTTTCGGAAATAAAGTAAGTATTCGTTTCCATAAAACTTGGTAAAATAGCGGTATTACTACTAACAGCATACGCTCTTAAAACAGAAGTACTTGAAACATTGATAGGCGTAGCATACGTTGCAGAGGCAATAACAGGCTCATCACCATTAATTGTATAATGAATAGTTAAACCAACAGCGGGCGTTGCGGTAATGGTAACGTTTTGAGCACTTGTATAAAAACCAGCTGCTGGCGCCAAAAGTGGCTTAGGTGCATAGGCATCATAAGCAATTCCAGTATTTGTAAGATTAGGAGTTGGTGCTGTAAAAATTTTCCAAGTGGTATTACCATCAGGAAATCTACCTCTTGAATGTAAGGCTTGAGTTCGTTTTAATTGCAACGAATCGACAATAATTCCTCCATTTTTTAATACAATCCAATCACCATTACACTGCGTTAATTTAAAATTTGTGTGAATGTGGCCCGATGCATTTGCAGGATCTCCATTCCCACTGCACCAAATTCTTAAAAAACCACTAGCTGGAATGCTTGTACCTGCAGGCAACATATATTTTGTAGGAAGTAAAGGATCATCACTTAACGTCCAACCGCTAATATTTGTTGCACTGGCTCCTGCATTAAACAATTCTATCCAATCGGAATTATTCCCTTTATTATCAAGGATAGTAGCCCCAGAATTAGAGGCAGAATATTCATTAATTTTTACCTGGGCTGAAATAATATTGACAGCAAAGAGGAAAGAAATAGCAAAAAAAATATTGTACTTCATGTTTTAGTGGTTTAATTAGTATAAATATACAATTATATAATTCAATACCAAATAGTTAACTCTTATTTGTCCTTAAAGGAGTTTATTTAATGTACACGGTAATCAAAAAATCATTCTTAATTTCTAAAACAAAGAAGTGCAACTAAATTTGACTAAAAAATAGAATTTCAAATTATATTACACATTCAACCTTAAATGGTAAGATGAACAGAATATTAATACTCTTAATATCTAGTTAAAAAACCTTTGGTAATAACTATAAGTTAATAGTAAATTTGTGCTTTCTTAAAAATTATGAGTGATAAAATCCAACACGAATGCGGAGTAGCTTTAATTAGATTATTAAAGCCCTTAAGTTTTTACAAAGAAAAATACGGTAGTAGCCGTTATGGTTTGCATAAAATGTATCAGCTTATGGATAAGATGATAAACCGAGGGCAAGATGGCGCTGGTGTAGCAACCGTGAAATTAGATGTAGAGGCAGGTATTCCATACATTGATCGTTTACGTTCCGTTGAACCAAAAGCAACCCAAGATATTTTTTCTAAAATAAATGATTTATATATTAATGCAAAAGATAAAAACCCAGATGCATACAATGATATAGAGTGGCAGAAAAAAAATATTCCGTTTATGGGCGAGCTCATTATGGGACACTTGCGTTACGGGACTTTCGGAGGTAATACCGTGAATAGTTGCCATCCGTTTCGTCGACAAAATAATTGGAAAGCGCGTAACTTATTGGTTGCAGGTAATTTTAACTTAACAAACGTAGATGAATTATTAGGTCATTTAATTGAACTTGGACAACATCCCACTGAACGAGCAGACACCATTACTGTGATGGAAAAAATTGGTCATTTTTTAGATAAAGAAAATGATCGTTTGTTTAAATTATTTAAAGAGAAAGGTTTAAACAATTTTGAAATTTCAAAAGAGATTCAAAAAAATATTGATGTTGCTTCAATCTTAATTGAAAGTAGTAAACGTTGGGATGGTGGATACGTAATGGCAGGAATGATGGGGCATGGTGATGCTTTTGTATTGCGAGATCCAACTGGCATTCGTCCGGCTTATGTGTACCAAGACGATGAAGTGTTAGTAGTAGCAAGTGAACGACCTGTGATACAAACAGTTTTTAATGTTGATATTTCTTTAGTAAAAGAATTACAACCTGGCAGCGCCGTGATTGTAAAAAAAGATGGTACAATTACGCATCAAGAAATTATTGAGCCACTTGAAAGAAAAGCCTGTTCTTTTGAACGTATTTATTTTAGTAGAGGAAATGATGCTGATATTTATAAAGAACGTCAGCAATTAGGGAGATACTTAGTGCCTCAATTATTAAAAGCAATTGATTATGATTTAGAAAATACTGTTTTTAGTTACATACCCAACACGGCAGAAGTAGCATTTGGTGGCTTTGTAGAAGGTATTGATGAACATATTAATAAACAAAAAGCAACCGATATTTTAAAATTAGGAAGCAACGTATCTGAACCTGCTTTAAGTGCTATTTTAGCGCGACACCCTCGAATACATAAAGTAGTGATTAAAGATGCGAAGCAACGTACTTTTATTACTGCCGACGAAAGCAGAGATAGCTTAGTGAATTTAGTGTATGACATTACTTACGAAACGGTTAAGAAACATGTAGATACTTTAGTGATTTTAGATGATAGCATTGTGCGAGGAACAACGCTTAAACAAAGCATCTTGAAGATATTAGATAGATTACATCCTAAAAAAATTATCATCATTTCATCAGCTCCACAAATTCGTTACCCTGATTGTTACGGTATAGATATGGCTGTATTAGGTAAGTTTGTTGCCTTTGATGCCGCCATTCAATTGATTAAAGAAACGGGTAAAGAAAACGTGCTTAACAATTTATACGAAAGAGCAAAAGAAGAGTTATTAAAACCAAAAGAAGAGCAAATTAATGTAGTGCAAGAAGTTTACCGCACGTTTACCAACGAAGAAATTTCTCAAAAAATTGGCGAATTATTACGTCCAGCTGATTTAAAAGCTGACTTGCAAATTATTTACCAAACTATTGAAGGCTTGCATCAATCATGCCCTGAAAACCTTGGTGATTGGTACTTTACAGGTAACTACCCAACACCAGGCGGAACTAGAGTAGCCAACAAAGCGTTTGTAAATTACATGGAAGGGAAAAACGAGAGAGCTTATTAAAAGGGAAATTATTATTCGATTTAATTGTTATTTGTCAAGTTGAGCCAAACTCCCACCCTTGGCAAATAATGTATCAACGCGTTTTTCTATTTCAGGGATAAGCTCCAAAACTGGCGCATGGTGAGGTTTGACGCGTGCATCAATAATCATATTATCGCAACCAAAATGTTTGAATTCCGTTGTTGGGTTTATTCCGTATACATCATGACTTGGATTAGATCGCGTAAACGTTACCCATAACCAGTTTTTTAACGATACTGCTGTAAACGAAGCATCGTCAACTACTACAATTAAAGGGAATCCGCAAAGAATTATGTTTTTTTGTTTGACTTCTATATTCAATTCTTCGAATTCTAGTTTTGCTTTTTCGTAAGTTTCAAATTTAGAACCTTGTAATACTAACACACCAGGAAGCGCTATTTGTGGGTTTACAAACGTCTTTAACTCATTTAAATTGGTGTCAATTTTTTTACTAAGCTCTCTTATTTTTTCGCCATAAGCTGCCACTACTAATTTACTACCGCTGTTTAATCCAGTACCACTGTAATCTAACGTATCAATGCTTGTGTTGGTATAAAAATGTAAATCACGTTTTAAATTAATACGTTCTAATATATATTGGTAAAACTCAGCTTCATTGTGTGTGCTTAGTCTTTGTTGGCTTCGACTCCGCTCAGCCCCCAAATTATCATCCGCAGTTATAAATAAATACTTCGCTAAACTTAATTGGCCTTTACCTAAAATATGATTCGCTATCGTTAATAATTCTGCTGGTTGTTTAGTTTGGTTGTAAGGCGTGTAACGCTCGCTACCAATGGCTAATAACAAGGGATGAACGCCAGCAGCATCAACAGCATGCACTTCTTTTACACCAGGCAATTCATACTTTATCGCATCGCCTGTTATTTCATGAATGAGCTGGCCAAAACTGGTATCTTCTTGCGGTGGCCTACCAACCACTGTAAATGGCCAAATAGCATCTTCCCGATGATACACTTTGTGAACTCGCATTACAGGAAATTCATGTTTCAAACTATAGTACCCGAGATGGTCTCCAAAAGGACCTTCTGGCTTATTCTCATTTGGATATACTTCGCCCGTAATTACAAAATCGGCATCGGTGCTAATACAAAAACCATCTACATACGTATAACCAAATCGTTTATTACCTAAAGCACCAGCAAAGGTTAATTCGCTTAAACCCTCTGGCAACGGCATAACAGCTGCTAAACTATGACTTGGTGGACCGCCAATAAAAACAGAAACTTTCAATGGCTTACCTAATTTATTAGCTTTTGCTTGATGCACTTCAATGCCACGATGTAATTGATAATGCAATCCAATTTCTTTATTTAATTCGTAATCATTACCCGTTAATTGAATGCGATACATTCCTAAATTGGAATTCATGACTCCTGGTTTATCAAGGTCTTCGCTATAAACCTGTGGCAGCGTAACAAAAGCTCCGCCATCTTTATCCCAATGTTTAATGAGTGGTAATTTATCAATGGTGGTTTCTTTAAATAAAACGGGCTTAGAAAAAGGATTTTTTTTAGGCAAAGCAGATAATGCCGTCGCTGAAATATCGGCATACTTAAATGGATTTTTAAGAGCCTTCATCGGATTGTTTTTAATATCGATGAGGGTTTGCATTTTAGAGAGTGTATCTCTAAACATAAATTTACTACGCTCTAAGGTTCCAAAAATATTAGAAGCGCATTTAAATTCAGTGCCTTTCACGTTATTGAATAATAACGCTGGGCCGCCCATTTGATGCACTCTTAAGTGAATAGCAGCCATTTCTAAATGAGGATCAACCTCTTCAGTAATTCTAATAAGATGATTGTTTTTTTCTAAATCATCTAAACATGCCTTTAAACTAGTGTATCCCATAATTGATGAACAAATGTAAGCCCAAAAAGTTACATATTATTTATGTTTTTG
>JANXRU010000178.1 GCA_025356715.1 Bacteroidota bacterium | reverse complement strand
TAAAATTGTATCAATTGATACAAAAAAAATGAGAACTATCATTGAAGGTGTTAACATGATTAGTAAACACACTAAACCAAGCGCTAAAAACGCAGATGGTGGTATTGTAAAACAAGAAGGTTCAATCCATATTTCAAACGTAATGTTTGTTGAAGCTGGAAAAACTGTTAGAATTGGTCGTCAAGTAAACGAAAAAACTAACAAAATTGAACGTATATCTAAAAAAACTAAAGCAGTAATAAAATAATGGCAACAGTATATTCCCCTCGCTTAAAAGATAAGTATAAAGCAGAAATTGTAAATAATTTAAAAAAACAGTTTCAGTATTCTTCAATAATGCAAGTACCTAAATTGGAAAAAATTTGTGTTAATCAAGGTATTGGAGATGCAGTTTCTGACAAAAAAATGATTGATTCTTCTGTTAAGGAGATGACGACATTTACAGGTCAAAAAGCTGTACCAACTTATTCGACAAAAGATATTTCGAACTTTAAATTACGTAAAGGTGTAGCTATTGGTGTTCGTGTAACATTACGTGGCGATAAAATGTATGAATTTTTAGATCGTTTAATCGCTGCTTCTTTACCACGTATTCGTGACTTTAAAGGAGTTAATGAAAAAGGATTTGATGGCCGTGGTAACTACACATTAGGGATTACTGAACAAATTATTTTCCCTGAAATTGATATCGATAAAGTGAGTAAAATTCAAGGTATGGACATTACATTTGTAACATCTGCGCCAACTGATAAAGAAGCTCACGCATTATTAACCGAATTTGGTATTCCTTTCAAAAAGAAATAGTATATTTACACCCCTGAAAAAAAAGTAAAATGGCAAAAACAAACATGATAGCTCGCGATACTAAGAGAGCAAAATTAGTAGAACGATATTCAGCTAAACGTGCAGAATTAAAAAAAGCAGGTGATTCAATGGGTTTACAAAAGTTACCTAAGAATTCTTGTAAAGTGAGAATGCGTAACCGTTGTAAATTAACAGGTCGTCCTCGTGGATACATGAGAGATTTCGGTATTAGCCGTGTTACTTTCCGCGAAATGGTATTATTTGGTTTAATACCAGGTGTTACTAAATCAAGCTTCTAATTAGAAGTTTAAAAAAGAGTATTAATGTATAATTATCCTGATAGTCGGGATAACATATAAAAACAAATAAAATGACAGATACAGTATCAGATTACCTAACTCGCATAAGAAATGCCGTTAGTGCAAACCACAGAATCGTTGAGATTCCAGCTTCGAACCTTAAAAAAGAAATAACTAAAATTCTTTTTGAAAAAGGTTACATCTTAAACTACAAGTTTGAAGAGAACGAAAAAAAACAAGGTACTATCAAAATAGCTTTGAAGTACAATTCAACAAATAAACTATCAGCAATCCGTACGTTAGATAGAATTTCTAAGCCAGGATTACGTAAATATTCAGGGGCTGAAAATATGCCAAGAGTATTAAACGGATTAGGTATTGCTATTATCTCTACATCTAAAGGTGTTATGACAGATAAGGAAGCCAAAAAGTTAAATGTTGGCGGTGAAGTTTTATGTTACATTTCATAATTTAGAAGGAGGAAAAACACATGTCACGTATAGGAAAATTACCAATCACAGTACCCGCAGGCGTTGAAGTAAACGTAAAAGGAACTGAAGTAACCGTAAAAGGAAAATTAGGAACGTTGTCTCAAACTATTGATCCAGATATCCAAATTAAAATGGAAAATGGTATATTAGAAGTTACACGACCAACAGATCAAAAACGCCACAGAGCTTTGCACGGGTTATACCGTTCTTTAATTGCTAATATGGTTAAAGGTGTTTCTGAAGGATATAAAACAGAACAAGAGTTAGTAGGTGTGGGTTACCGTGCTTCTAACAAAGGTCAGTTATTAGAATTATCTTTAGGATATTCACATAATGTATTGTTTGAATTACCTGCTGAAATTAAAGTAACTACTGCTTCAGAAAAAGGACAAAATCCAAAAATTACTTTAGAAAGTTCTGATAAACAATTAATCGGAATGGTTGCAGCAAAAATACGTAGTTTACGTAAACCTGAGCCATATAAAGGAAAAGGTATCAAGTTTGTTGGCGAGATTTTACGCCGTAAAGCTGGTAAATCTGCAAGCAAGAAATAAAATAATTCAATTAGTATTAATCATCTTCAAAAAACTAGAAAGATGGCACTCAATAAAAAACAAAGAAGAGAACGCATTAAATTTAAAATCCGTAAAACTATTAGCGGAACTACTGGAACTCCACGTTTAAGTGTGTTCAGAAGTAATACAGGTATATTTGCACAATTAATTGATGATAAAACTGGTAAAACTATTTTAGCAGCAGGATCTGATGATAAATCAATCAAGGGAACTAAAATCACTAAATTAGAGCAAGCAACTGCGGTAGGAAAATTAATTGCAACTAAAGCTGCAGGTTCTGGAATCAGTTCAGTAGTATTTGATAGAAATGGTTATTTATACCACGGTCGTATCAAGTCATTAGCAGAAGGAGCTCGCGAAGCAGGTTTAAAATTTTAATTAGTATAAAAAGAACATACACATGTCAAAAGAAGTTGTAAAAAAAGTAAAATCAAGCGACATCGAGCTAAAAGATAAATTAGTTGCGATACAACGTGTAACCAAAGTTACAAAAGGTGGTCGTCACTTTAGTTTCGCTGCTATCGTTGTAGTTGGTGATGAGAAAAGTGTTGTAGGATACGGTTTAGGAAAAGCAAATGAAGTAACAGATGCAATTACTAAAGGTATAGATGATGCTAAGAAAAATTTAGTAAAAGTAGCTGTATTGAAAGGTACTGTTCCTCATGCTGAAAATGGTAAATATGGCGGATCAAGAGTATTTTTGAAACCTGCGGCTCATGGTACTGGTGTAATTGCTGGTGGTGCGATGCGTGCAGTTTTAGAAAGCGTTGGTATTACTGATGTATTAGCTAAATCAAAGGGATCTTCAAATCCACATAATGTGGTAAAAGCAACGATAGATGCTTTAGCTAAAATGCGCGATCCATTAGCCATTTCAAGACAAAGAGGAATCACATTAGACAAAGTATTTAACGGTTAATAATAAGAAGATATGCCACAAGTTACAATAACATTATCTAAAAGTCCTATAAAAAGGAGTGCTAGACAAAAAGCGACAGTTCAAGCGTTAGGTTTAAGAAAATTAAACCATAAAATCACGAAAGAAGCAACCCCTCAAGTTCAAGGAATGATCAACGCTGTTGCTCACTTGTTGACAATAGAAACAAAATAATTAATAAAAGTAGTTAAGATGAAATTAAATTCACTAACACCTGCAGAAGGTTCGATAAAAAATAATTTTAGAAGAGGTCGTGGACAAGGTTCTGGCGGTGGCGGAACTGCTACACAAGGACATAAAGGTGCACAATCTCGTTCTGGTAACAAAAAGAAACGTGGTTTTGAAGGTGGTCAAATGCCTTTACAGCGTCGTGTCCCTAAATTTGGTTTCAAAAACGTTAACCGTATTGAGCACAAAGGCGTAAATTTAGATGCTATTCAAAAAATAGTTGACACTAAAAACATTACTGAAATTACTCGTGAAGTGTTATTAGAAAATGGATTAGCTTCTAAAAATGATTTGATAAAAATCATGGGTAGGGGAGAATTAAAATCAAAAGTAAATATATTAGTTCACGCATTTACAGCAACTGCTAAAGCAGCAATTGAATCTAAAGGCGGAGTAGCAACAGAAATCTAAAATTATTATATGAAGCGTTTTATAGAAACCTTCCAAAACATTTGGAAGATAGAAGAATTGAAGCAGAGGATTTTAACAACCCTTGGGCTTATTCTTATCTATCGTTTGGGTTCTTATGTAGTATTACCAGGAATTAATACGGAAGTGTTAGCTCAGGCTAATGCGAGTGCTAATGATGGTGGTATTATCGCCTTAATTAATGCTTTTGCTGGTGGTGCTTTTTCTAGAGCTTCTATTTTTGGTTTAGGTATCATGCCTTATATTACGGCATCAATCATTATTCAGTTATTGGGTATGGCTGTTCCTTATTTTCAAAAGTTACAAAAAGAAGGAGAAAGTGGTCGTAAAAAAATAAATCAATACACTCGTTTTTTAACGGTTGCAGTTACTGCGGTTCAGGCTCCAGGATATTTAGCAGCTCAAGTTTATACTAAGCCAGGTGTTGTAGGAATTGATCTAACTTGGTTCGGAATACAATCAACGATTATTCTAGTAGCTGGAACCATGTTTATTATGTGGTTAGGCGAAAGAATTACTGATAAAGGTATTGGTAATGGTATTTCGTTATTAATCATGATCGGTATTATTTCGAGATTACCATTTGCTATTACTTCTGAATTTGGCTCTCGTTTACAAAGTGCTGGTGGTGGTTTAATCATGTTCTTATTGGAAATTGTTTTCTTAATGTTAATTATTGTTAGTTGTATATTACTAGTGCAAGGAGTTCGTCGAATACCAGTGCAGTATGCTAAGAAAATTGTTGGTAACAAACAAATTGGAGGTGTTCGTCAGTATTTGCCTTTAAAAGTTAATGCAGCTGGTGTAATGCCAATTATCTTTGCTCAAGCCATTATGTTTATTCCTTCAGCTGTTTCTAGTTTTTCTGGTGGTACAGGCGGAGTATTTGCTGATAGGTACGGGTTTTGGTACAATTTTATTTTTGCAACTTTAATTATTGCTTTTACCTATTTCTACACAGCGATTATGATTAATCCCAATCAATTAGCAGACGATATGAAACGTAATGGTGGCTTTGTTCCAGGTGTTAAGCCAGGAAAGGATACAGCTAGCTTTATTGATCAAGTAATGTCTCGTATTACATTACCAGGCTCTATATTTTTAGCATTTGTTGCAATATTACCTTCTATTGCTATTAAATTAGGAATTAATAGTGCTTTCGCTGATTTCTTTGGAGGAACATCGTTATTAATTTTAGTTGGTGTGGTATTAGATACTTTACAACAAATTGAGACATTCTTATTAAACCGTCACTATGATGGCTTAATGCAAACAGGAAGAGTAAAAGGACGTAGTACTAACGCAATGGAAATGCAACAAGCATAAATATGGCTAAACAAGCAAACATTGAATTGGACGGAGTTATTTTAGAATCGCTGAGTAATGCGATGTTTAGAGTAGAATTGGAAAATGGACATACACTTATTGCTCATATTTCTGGAAAAATGAGAATGCATTACATTAAAATATTGACAGGGGATAAAGTAAAATTAGAAATGAGCCCTTATGATTTGTCAAAAGGAAGAATTACTTACCGTTACAAGTAGTAGTAAAGAATTGAAATTTAATAATTAGAATACATAAACGGAAATAATAAATTAAAAATGAAAGTTAGAGCATCCATCAAGAAAAGAAGCGTAGATTGTAAAATCGTTCGCCGTAAAGGAAAGTTGTATATAATCAACAAAAAAAATCCGAAATTTAAACAAAGACAAAAATAAATGCGTATTTTCGCAAACTTTTAAAACCAAAGTATATAAATAATGGCACGTATTGCAGGTATAGATTTACCAAAAAATAAAAGAGGAGAAATAGGATTAACCTACATTTTTGGTATTGGACGTAGCAGAGCTCAAAGAATATTAGCTGAAGCTGGAATTGACTTTAATAAAAAAGTGAATGAGTGGAATGATGATGAGCAAAATGCTATTCGTAAAATTGTTAACGACAATTTTAAAGTAGAAGGTGGACTTCGTTCAGAAGTTGCTTTAAATATTAAGCGTTTAACTGACATTGGTTCATACCGTGGTATCCGTCACCGTAATGGTTTACCGGTTCGTGGTCAACGTACTAAAACTAATGCACGTATTCGTAAAGGAAAACGTAAAACAGTTGCAAACAAGAAAAAAGTTACTAAGTAATAAATAAAATAAGCATTTAAGCAAATGGCTAAACAACAATCATCAGTAGCAGCAGCAAAAGCTAACGCTAAGAAAAGAGTAGTAAAGGTAGAGGCAGTTGGAGAAGCTCACATTAACGCTACATTCAATAATTTAATTATCTCTTTAACTAACACAAGCGGGCAAGTAATTTCTTGGGCTAGTGCTGGTAAAATGGGATTCCGTGGCTCTAAGAAAAACACTCCTTATGCTGCTCAATTAGCAGCAGCAGATTGCTCTAAAATTGCATCTGATTTAGGTTTACGTAAAGTAAAAGTGTACGTAAAAGGACCAGGCGCAGGAAGAGAATCAGCAATTAGAACTATAGCTACTTCAGGAATTGAAGTTACTGAAATAGTTGATATCACACCAATGCCACATAATGGATGTCGCCCTCCAAAGCGTCGTCGTTGCTAGGTAATTAGCTTGATAAAATAAATAAAAGATATAATAACAGAAATTAAACAAGAGAAATGGCAAGATATACAGGTCCTAAATCTAAGATTGCAAGAAAATTCAGAGAGCCAATTTTTGGCCCAGATAAAGCATTAGAAAAAAAGAACTACCCTCCTGGGCAACACGGTAATACTAAGAAAAAAGGTAAAAAATCGGAATACGCAATCCAGTTAATGGAAAAGCAAAAAGCGAAATATACTTATGGTATTTTAGAAAAACAATTTGCTAGAACTTTCGACAAAGCTGCTCGTGCACACGGAATTACTGGTGAAGTATTATTACAATTAATTGAGTGCCGTTTAGATAATGTGGTTTACCGTTTAGGTATCGCTCCTTCTCGTAGAGCTGCTCGTCAATTAGTTTCTCATACTCATATTAATGTAAACGGAAGTAATGTAAATATCCCTTCTTACACATTAAAACCAGGCGATGTAATTAGTATTCGTGAGAAATCACAAACATTAGAGGCTATCGTTGAATCTTTAAGTGGAGCTGTTAATAAATACTCTTGGTTAGAATTTGATAAATCTACAAACAGTGGTAAATTCATTTCTGTGCCTGAGCGTTCTCAAATACCTGAAAACATTAAGGAACAATTAATCGTCGAATTATATTCTAAATAGTAATCAGCATTAGTCTTAGTTTTTTAACCTATATAAACTCATAAAATGGCAATATTAAATTTCGTAAAACCAGATAAGGTTGTTATGATTAACTCTACCGAAACTGAAGGACAATTTGAATTCCGTCCGTTAGAACCAGGATTCGGTATCACTATAGGTAACTCTTTACGTCGTATCATGTTATCTTCATTAGAAGGGCATGCTATTACAAGTGTAAAAATTGAAGGAGTTGACCACGAGTTTTCTACTATCAAAGGTGTTGTAGAAGATGTTACTGAAATTATCTTAAACTTAAAACAAGTTCGTTTCAAAAAACAATTAGATAACCATGATGTAGAAAAAATCACTATCCACTTTTCTGGAAGCGAGAAATTTACGGCTGGTGAAATTGGAAAATTTGCTAATGGATTTCAAATATTAAACCCTGAATTAGTTATTTTTAATTGCGATTCTAGCGTTAAATTAAAAATCGAATTAACTGTAGATAAAGGACGTGGATACGTTCCTGCAGAAGAAAACAAAACTAATTCTGCGCCTCAAGGTACTATCTTCATTGATTCTATTTATACGCCCATTAAAAACGTAAAATACACGATTGAAAATTACCGTGTTGAGCAAAAAACGGATTACGAAAAATTAATTATTGATATCGTTTCTGACGGATCTATTCATCCTAAAGAGGCTTTAAAAGAAGCTGCTAAGATTTTGATTTATCACTTCATGTTGTTTTCTGATGAGAAAATTACATTAGACTCTGAAGAGAAAAAATCTGAAGAAGAATTTGACGAGACTTCATTACATATGCGTCAATTATTAAAAACTAAATTGGTTGATATGGATTTATCTGTTCGCGCATTAAACTGCTTAAAAGCAGCTGATGTTGAAACTTTAGGTGAACTAGTATCTTTCAACAAAAATGACCTATTGAAATTCCGTAATTTTGGTAAAAAATCTTTAACTGAACTTGAAGACTTAGTTACTACAAAAGGATTACAATTTGGAATGAACGTAGTAAAATATAAATTAGATAAAGATTAATAAAGTAAGATTTAAGAAGTATAAAATCTAAAATCTAAAATCGTAAATAACCATGAGACACGGAGATAAAATAAATAATTTAGGTAGAACAGCTTCACATCGTAAAGCATTAATGAGTAATATGGCTTGTTCTTTAATCGAGCACAAACGTATTTTTACAACTTTAGCTAAAGCTAAAGCGTTAAGAACTTATGTTGAGCCAATCATTAACAGAAGTAAAGATGATTCTACTCATAGCCGTAGAACAGTATTCTCTTATTTAAAAAGCAAAGAAATTGTAGCTTTATTATTTAAAGAAGTATCTGTTAAAGTTGCTGAAAGAAACGGTGGTTACACTCGTATTATTAAAACAGGAAACAGACAAGGTGATGCTGCTGAAATGGCGTTAATTGAATTAGTTGATTTCAACGAAATTTACTCTAATGGTAAAACAGTTGCTGTTGAGAAAGCTAAAACAACTCGTCGTGGACGTGCTAAAAAAACAACTGACGCCGCTGGTACAACTGAAGTAACAGCTGAAGGAGCAGAATAAGTTACATTTAAATAAATTTTAAAAACCCTTAACTAGATATAGTTAAGGGTTTTTTTATTTACCACTATTTAGCTGATAAATGATTCGTCTTATTCTTTTACATATAGTTATTTTGTGAGCTTTTAATAAGCGGAATAATAAATACATATAGTCTGAAATTTAGCCACACTGAGCTTGTTTCAGAGCCTCAACAAATGCTGAATCAAGTTCAGTATGACTAACTAAGATTGGACTATTTATAGTATCAATTTGGTATAAGTCCGATTAGAAAAATCTATCTAATACTATTTACAATTAATTAATTAGATATAACTTTGTGCAACGGCCAACTTATAACAGCGCAAATACTATCAAATCACATGCGGGTAGCTTTAAAACGAAAAGAATCAACTAAAGGTAAAAAAACATTATAATTTTATACCAATAACCGTAATATCATCTACTTGCTCAAGATTACCTTGCCATTCCTTATACCTGTTGTGTAAATTATTTTTTTGCTCCTGCATTGGCAAATGGCATATCGATAGAAGAATATGCTTTAGCTGTTTTGTCATGAATTTTTTTCCTTTGATTCCGCCAAATTGATCAGCATAACCATCGGTATATAAATAAATTATATCGCCACGATGTGCAATAATTTCATGATTAGTAAACGGATTCATATTAGTAAAATAGCCAACAGGTTGATTATCTCCTTTTATTTCTTTCATTAAATTAGATTGATCATGCGCAGTAACTAAGTGTAAGGCGTTATTGGCGCCAGCAAAATTAATTATGATTTCATCTGAATTTGTATTTTTAAAAATAGAAATAATAGATACATCCATTCCATCTTTTCCACCATCTTCATTTGAATCAGGATTAAGTGCATGGATGATGTTTCTTCGTAATTCATCTAATATTTTTCCTGGCTCTAATACTTCCTTAGATCGAAAAATTTCATTTAATAAACTAATGCTAATTAAACTCATAAATGCGCCCGGAATACCATGACCAGTACAATCAGCACAAATAACAATTGTTCTGTCAGGAAAATCAAATGTCAAATAAAAATCACCACTTACAATGTCTCTTGGTTTATATAAGATAAAATATTCATTTAAAACATTTGAAATTACTGAATCAGCCGTCAAGAAACTTCTTTGTATTCGTTTGGCATAATTGATACTATCAGTTATGTTTTGATTTTTTTCAGCAATTTCAATATTTGCATGAGATAGAGCATTGTTTTTTTCTGCGATAATACCATTTTGTTGTAAAATTTTAATATTAGATGCTCTGATCTTGATATAAGAATAAATCATACTAATTATTATAAGTGCAATAATGGAGTAAAACCACCATGATTTCCAGAAAGGCGGTGAGATTTTAAATTTAAAAGTAATAGGTTGTTCATTCCAAATCCCTTCACCATTCGTTGCTTTAACCAAAAATTCATAATTACCAGGAGGTAAGTTTGAATAGGTAACGTCCGTTTTTTTCGAAAGACGCCAATCCTTATCTATTCCTTTGAGTAGATATTTGTATGACACTTTAGTAGGGGTTGTCAAACTTACCCCAATAAAATTAAACGTTAAATAGTTTTTATCATAAGATAAATTTAGGTTGTAAGGTAGTTTATTAAGATCAAGTGAATCGGCATATAAATTCCAATCTGTTTTTTGAAAAAATAGATCGATACTTTTTAATTTAGTTATTGGTGCAGATTGGTTATCGACATCATATTTTTCTTGATATACCATTAATCCTTTTGATGTCCCAATAATTAAATTCCCATTTGGCTCTACTATTATGCCATTTAAATTACATTCTTGACCTATAAATCCGTCATCTGTGCCGTAATGCCTAATTTTATAGGAACTTCCTTTCATTTCAATTCGATCAATACCAGTTGATAAACCAGCCCATAAATTATTTTTTTTATCAAAGGCGATGGAGTAAACTTCATTTGAAGCGAGCCCTTCTTTATCAGATATCTTTGAAAATTTAGTATTATTAAAATAAAAAATTCCATCGAAAGTTGATATCCATAAATTGTGGTTTTTGTCGCTTATAATATTACTTATTCGCTTTTGTGTAATACCGTCATTTTCTGTAAAATGTTTAATGCTTTTGCCGTCGTATTTATAAAGACCTTCATCTGTTCCAAACCAAAAAATGTTTTTTGAATCTTGATAAATTTCTAGAACAATACTTTTTGAAATTTCAACATCTGTAAATGCTTGTATTTTGCCATCTTTAACTTTAGCAACACCTGCCTGAGTTCCTAACCATATTTCACCTTTATGATCAACCAAAATTGAATAAACCACGTTCATTTGACTTTCTGGGTCTTTACAGTTTATTCTTTTAAAGGTTTTTCCATTAAACATGAGTAACCCATTACCTGTACCAATTAAGTAGCCTCCTTTTCCATCAGGAGAAATTGCCCATATATCTGCATTTCCTCTAAGGAAATTAATAGTGGTATAGTTTTTAATATTGTTTTCATTGTTGTATATACTAAGGCCTAATCTTGAGCCAATTAATAGATTGCCAGATTTGTCCGCAAAAATTTGTTTTATTTCATTACTCAATAATCCATCTTTGGTTGTAAACATTGAAAATCGTTCAGAAGATAGTTTTGAAATCCCGTTTTGATCTGAGGTAAACCATGTATTCGTTTCTTTATCTTGAAAAATTTTCCAAATACTATTATTTACTAAACCATTTTTTGCATTAAAACTTTTAATAGTACCATTAACTTCAAACTTTAAAGCTCCATGACTGCTAGCAATCCATAGCACGCTATCTTTGGATCTTGTGTAACTGTAGTAACCAAAAGTTTTATTAAGGGATGGCGATATGACCTCTTTGATTTTTTGATTATTGAATTCGAAAATCCCCTCACCTGTTAAAAACCAAAAAATCCCCTTTGATTTTTCAAGTACAGAAAATACCATGTCATTTCCTAAGCCATCTTTTGTTGAATAGCTTTTTATGGCTTTGCCATTAAAATTAAATACTCCATTTCCCAAAGTACTGCACCATAATTCATTTTTACTATCTTTCATCATGTGAAATACAGCGGCATGATTGAGCGCTTCACCTGCCTCTAAAGTAGTGATGGTGGTGTCTTTTAGAACAGATATTCCTTGGCCTGTTCCTAATAATATTTTGTCATTATCATCGAGTACTATAGTGAAAATTCGATTATGGCTTAATCCATTTTTGGTAGTGTAATTTTTAAATCTTTTTCTATTTACTTTTGACTTTAAGTTGGGTTCATAAATTGATAAGCCATTATTTGTACCTATTAATATTCTGCCTTTTTTATCTTTAACAATACAATAAACGACGTTGTCTGCTAATCCATCTCTATCAGTAATATATTCAAATGAGTTACCGTCGTACTTGGTAATACCACCGCCACTTGTGCCAAACCACATCACGCCATCATCATTTTGAAATGCAGATAGGACTTGACCTTGTGACAACCCTGTTTCTACTGTATAATTAATAAATGGGTAGGTTTGCCCATGTATGATTTTAGAAAAACATATAAGACTAAGTCCGACAAAAACCGAATATATATATCTAAACATGCTTTAACAAAATTTGAAGGACAAATTTAATAGAAATTTAATAGAAAAAGAGTATTTTAAAGCTATTGCAGTCTATTAGAAAAATAGTTGAAAACTTGGTCTGTTTAAAATAAAAGTGCCTAGATTATTAATCTAGGCACTTAGAACGAGTAATGAATAGCAACTATTGTTCAATAATCTTTAAGACATTAATCTTATTACCAGCTTTCACTTTAATAATGTATACTCCAGAAGAACTATTTAAACTTTTTGCATTAAAATTATATTTATGAATTCCTATTTGCTTTTGCGAGTCATCTAATGTTACAATTTTTTCACCAAGCATATTATAAACTTCCAACAAAACAGTTGTGTTTTCAGTTAAGTTTAAACTAATGGTTGTATTTGATGTGTAGGGATTTGGATAGGCGCTTATTAAATTAGTGCTTGGTACAGAAGCAATGTTATTAACGACTGTTGCAACTGAATTAGGATGTATGGAGTAGGATCCAACCGTAAAATCAAGGTTGCTTACTGTTGTGCCACCAGAAATTACAAAACTGTATGTTCCTGCCATATATAAACCTGGAATATCAACAAATAAATCGTAGTTACCATTATCAAGTGATCCAACAGAGAACCCACCATTTGTACCTGTTACAGCAGCTCTGATTGCCCCACCACCTGGATTTTTTTTAACCACAATACCAATTCCAGGAATAGGACTTGTTTGTGCAATTTTCATAATGCTATTATTTAAACCTAATTGACCAGTGATAAGCCCTGATCCTGTTGGAGCTGCGTGATATTGTAAATGAATATTATGGCCAGTGGAAGTAAGGGTGGTGGTTGTAATAGGTGTTGCATCAATCCAATTAGTTGTATCTCCAAAATAAGTAGTTTTAGAATTAGGATAGGCTAATATATCAGGACGAATGGCAACACGATATTGTCCGTAAGGAATACTGTCAAAATTATAATGCCCACTTGCATCAACATTCGAAGTAGCTAAAATATCATTTTTAGCAAAGTTCGAATTTTCTCTATATAAATATGCTTCAGCATTAGTAACAGGAGTTGTTTCTAAGGTATTAGTATATACAGTTCCAGAAATAGAACCGAAATCTACTGGTAATGCATACCAACCGAAATCAATCATTGTATTTGTTGGATCTGCAGTTAAGTGCATAAGATAAGAAGATCCAAACGTGTTATTTCTAATAAATGCGTACGCTATATAATTAGTAAGTTGTCTAGTATAGTATGTGTAATTTCCTGTATGAGAAAAGTCTACATAAAAACTATCAATTGTTTGGATCGTTTCCTTGGCTAACAATACATTATTATAATTGGCATTTGGCATTTTTAAAAGACCGTAACCTGAAGCAATCATACTTTTATATTTTGAGCCTTTCACTTTCACAGGATAACCAAAAACATTTTTTCCAAAAGAAACACTTCTAGATGTATCATGAGCTGTAGTTGTATAATTAGCTAATACTGGTAATAATAATTCACTCGGGCTCATAATAGCAGTAGAATCATATGCTTTTTTACGATTAAAGCCACCAAGATTATGAACTCCAACGTGGTCAATAATGAGGAAATTGTACATAGAATCCGAAGGATTATTAAATGGTGTTCTTAAATAGGTAGCGTGTGTTGCAGTAGGAAAGTATTGGTGGTAAGGTGCCGTTGCAGCGTCAAATGTTTTAATTTGAAAAGTATCTGATACATGTGTAAACTGCCCATTGGCGTTTGTGTAATCCCATATTTGATTTGGGCCAGCAGTTGGCACAGACATTGAAAAGTTTGTAGTGTCCCAAACTTGTTTGAAAGACGTTCCTTTAACTGGTAAGTACGTTCCTTCTACAGTAGGCCCTTGAGCTGCAATCGAAAAAGTAATAATAAATAATAAAATGGTAAGAGTTTGTTTCATTGTTTAATGGTATTGAGTTGTGTAATAAAAAAATTAAGTTCTTGATGATTTTAATAAGGCCCACCGAATATACACATAAATTTCGAGTTTTACGACGAGTTGCTAAAATTTATCGACAAATTCAATTAATAATTTACAAACATCCACATAATCCGTTAGTGGTAATGTTTTTTCAACATCATAGATGTCGTGGTAGGCTTGAATACCTCCCATCGTATAAATAAAAAAACTGGGGACGCCTTTTTCAGTGAACCAATAATGATCACTATTAGCAGCCTTTCCGCGTTGTTTTATTTGTTTCACATAATTTTTTTCTTTATTTATGACATTTAATTTTTCAAATTGTTCTTTAAAAACACTTGCGTTTACAACCATAACACCATCATCACCTGTTCCTAATAAATCCATATTAGTTAAAAACTTAATATGTGATAAGTGAAATAAAGGATGCTCCGAGTAATATTTAGAACCTAATAAACCCGCCTCTTCACCACTAAATAATATAAAAACAACGGAATACTTAGTAGGGTGTTTTTTATAATACTTCATTAAATTTAATAAGACACTCACGCCGCTAGAATTATCATTTGCGCCTGGAAAATAAGTGTTCGCTCCCATGGCTCCTAAATGGTCATAATGAGCAGTAAAAACTATAAAACTATCAGTTTGTTGTGTGCCCTTTATATAGCCACATAAATTTTGACATTTAAAATTTGGAATGAATTTATTTTCAAAAATAACATCTACATTTTTTAATTCATTGGGAAAAGAATCTTTTAATAATTCGATTACTGTTTTATCAGACGTATCCGTTGCAACGGTGTAGGTTAATTTTTTTTTGAGTTTAATAATAACAGGCACTTCTCTTCG
>JANXRU010000170.1 GCA_025356715.1 Bacteroidota bacterium | reverse complement strand
ACAACGAAACATTCCTTTAGGATTATTTATTGGAACAGGTTTAGTAACCATCATTTACATTCTTGCTAACATTGCTTATTTAATGTTGCTTCCTGTTAAAGGCGATCCGAATGCAGTTGATGCTTTAGGAAAAGGAATTATGTTTGCGCAAAACGACAGAGTTGGAACCGCTGCTTTATTTACAGTTTTCGGAAACACATCACAATATTTAATGGCTGCTTTAATTATGATCTCAACTTTTGGCTGTAACAATGGTTTAATTTTAGCGGGCTCACGTTTATTTCAATCTATGGCAGCTAATGATCTGTTTTTTCCGAAAGCAAAAGAACTAAATAGTTTTGGTGTTCCTGCAAAAGCATTAGTTATGCAAGCCATTTGGGCAAGCGTATTATGTTTAAGCGGTTCGTATGGAGATCTGTTAGACTACGCTACGTTCGCATCTTTAATTTTTTACATTGTCACCATTAGTGGTATTTTTATTTTACGAAAAAAAGAACCGGATACACCCCGTCCTTATAAAGCATTTGGCTATCCAATAATTCCTGTACTTTATATTTTACTGGCAGGGTTTATTTGCATAGATCTATTAGTATTTAAAACCTTTAATACAGGCATGGGTGTATTAATGATCTTATTGGGCATACCCGTGTTTTATTTATTTAACAGAAAAAAAGCAAAATAAAAATGAATTTTGTTCACCGGTTTTTAAGCGCTTGGTTTGGATTTAATAAACAACAACGGAACGGTTTATTGGTTTTGTGTTCAATTGTATTTCTGTTGTTCATTCTAAGATTAAGTATTTCTTCTTTTATAAAACCTGAACCTATTTTAATTGCAGATTTCTCTAGCGTAAAATTGCCTGAACTAAACGAAAATCTATCAGCTACTGATTCTTCCTCTGAAAACAACGACCTATTTGTATTTGATCCAAACTCCGTAACAAAAGAACAATTAATTAAACTTGGCTTCTTTGAGAAAACAGCAAACACATTTCTCAATTACCGTAATAAAGGCGCACGCTTCAATAAAAAAGAGGATCTGAAAAAAGTTTATGGAATTAATACCGAACTTTACACAAAACTTGAAAAATATATTTTAATTAATGACGGAAACAAAAAAGAAAACAAATTGGCTCAACAAGAACCAAAAGAAAACACCCTCGCTCGACAAACAGGAAAACAAATTAAGGTAGTTGAATTAAATACAGTTGACAGCATTGGTTTATTGCCCTTGCCCGGAATTGGCCCGGGTTACGCTAAACGAATTTTAAAATACAGAACTTTATTAGGTGGCTTTTATTCATCAGAACAATTAAAAGAGGTTTTTGGTTTTACAGATTCGTTATTTCAAGTCATAAAAAATTATGTGAAGGTGGATGCTTCCTTAATTAAAAAATTAGACATCAATACAGAAGATTTTAAAAAACTAAACGCGCATCCTTACATTAGTTACGAAGACACCAAAGCGATTTTTGATTACCGCCGAAAAAATGGAGTCATTACAAAACTTGAACACTTAAAGATTTGCATTTCGGATGAAGCGCAATTGAAAAAACTAATTCCTTATTTAGAATTTAAATGATCTTAAGATTTTATCTTCGCAAGGATATCACTAATAAAACTTTGTTTAACGGGATATCTTAATTTTTGAGCGGCATTAGCATCCTCCAATGCATTTTTAAAATCAGAAATTTTATACAAACACCACGCTCTTAAATAATACGCTTGTCCGTTATTAGGATCAAACCGTATTGCTAAACTAAAATCCTCGATAGCTTCCTTGTATTGATTTATGGTATAAAACACAAGTCCTCGGTTATAATATGCTTGTCCAAACCTGTTATCATAACTTAGAGCTGAAGAATAATCTTCAATAGCTTCTTTATAATCTGCTAATTGCATGTAGGCATCACCACGGTTCATATAAACGGAAATAATATCGCGCGAATTATTTTGAAGCACCATGCTAAAATCACCGACTGCTTCATTAAACTTTCCTAATCGCATAAAAGCAACTCCGCGGTTATAATGTGCCGTTACATAATTCGGCCTTATTCTTATTGCGTGATCCAAATCAGAAATGGCTTTCTCAGTTTGGTTTTGTTTTACAAATAAAGCAGCACGATTACTATAAGGCAATGCGGCATCCGGATTTTTTTCAATGGTATCTGACCAAAGTGTCATGCTGTCTTTCCAAATTTTTGTTCTGTTAAAAGTAAAATAACAGCAGGCACCCAAATAAATTACTAAAACTGCTATTACAATTGGTTTTGTGGATTTCGATTTAGTATTCGTGATCAAAGAATTACTAAAACTTGCAATCACAAAGAATAAACCAATGTATGGAATATAAGTATAACGATCAGCCATTATAACATTTCCTGCAGGAATAATTTGCAGCACCAATGCAATTGTAATTATAAAAAATGCAAAACCAAATCGTATTAGTTTTTTTTGTTCTTTTACTTTCAGGAGTAACCATATTAAACCAATAAGTAAAAATGGTGCGACATAAAATATTACCGGGTATTTTCCGTTCTCAGTTAATGGATAATTATAAAATGCAGATATATTTGAAAAAGAAAATAGGTTGACAACATACATTATTACTGAATAGCTGCTAAACATTATTTTCTCTAAAAAATTAATATGATCAAGATCAGCCAACGCATCGTTTGACTTTTGAGCAAGAATAGAAACGTAACCAAAAATTAAAGAGAGAGTGAAAAATGGCAATTTTCCTTTACTGTTTCTAATTGAGAATTTTCCAGTCATAAAATAATCCAAAGCAAAAAGCACAATCGGAAAAGTAATTGCCATCGCTTTTGAGAACAGCGCTAAAACAAACAGAACAAAAGTGAATACATAATATTTTTTATTTTGGTTTTGATGATACATTACATAAGTACACATCGCCCCAATAAAAAACAACGAGCACAACAGGTCCTTACGGTCTGCTATCCACGCTACAGTTTCAACATGCATTGGATGTAAGGCAAATAAAAGCGCAGTGATAAAAGCAACCAACGATTGCCTTACCAAAAGCCAAATCAGCGCAAAAACAAGGAACGAATTTAAAATGTGCAGAATTAAATTTGTTGTATGATAGGTTTTAGGATTTAATCTTGACAAATTATATTCAATACAATAACTAAGCATTGTTAGCGGATGGTAATGTCCATAAGTGTAACTTCTAAATGTTTTTTTTAATGTATAAGAAATACTATCACCGTGAAGTGATTTAATTTGGGTGTTATTAGTTACGTATACACCATCATCCCAATCATTCAGAAATTTATTATTAAGAGAAGGGAAATAAATGCTCACCGTCAGAATAGCAATTATTGCCAGAAACAAACCGATTAGATATTTTTTGTTTCTTATCATTTGATCAAATATACAATATTCCTGCAAAAAAAAAGGAAGCTTATGCTTCCTCTTTCTCTTAATTAAATTATTTAAAAATTAAACTGCCTTCATGTCGCTTAACACTTTGTTCATCGCGCGAACTGCTTCAGCACTTTTTACGAATGCTGCTTTTTCTTCATCGTTTAAGCTGAAGTCAACGATTTTTTCCCAGCCATTTTTTCCAATTACAACAGGAACACCTAAACAAATATCTTTTTGTCCGTACTCGCCATCTAAAGAAACGCAACAAGTGTATAATTTTTTGTGATCGTTTACGATGCTATCTACTAATGCTGCAACTGAAGCACCGGGTGCATACCAAGCTGAAGTACCTAACATGCCTGTTAAAGTTGCGCCGCCTACCATTGTATCAGCTGCAACTTTTTTCAATTTATCAGCATCCATATATTTCGCAACCGGAGTTCCGTTATAAGTTGCTAAACGTGTTAATGGGATCATAGTAGTATCACCGTGTCCGCCGATAACATAACCTTGCACATCACTTGCGGGAGCATTTAATGCTTGTGATAAATAACATTTAAAACGTGAGCTATCTAAAATACCACCCATTCCAATAATGCGGTGCTTATCTAATTTGCTTTCCTTTAATGCTAAGTAAGTCATTGTATCCATTGGATTACTTACAATGATTATAATTGCTTTTGGTGAATTTTTTAAAACGTTTTCAGTTACTGTTTTTACAATACCTGCGTTGATACCAATTAATTCTTCACGAGTCATGCCTGGTTTACGAGGAATACCAGATGTAACTACTACTACATCGCTACCAGCTGTTTTAGCATAATCATTAGTGCTACCACTAATTTTAGTGTTAAAGCCATTTAACGAAGCAGTTTGCATTAAATCTAATGCTTTTCCTTCTGCAAAGTTTTCTTTGATGTCAAGAATTACTACTTCACTTGCGATTTTTCTAAGTGCAATATATTCTGCACAAGTTGCGCCTACATTTCCAGCGCCGATTACTGATACTTTTGTCATTTGATGGTTGATTTTAGATTGTTTAATAAATGATTTTTTTAGAATATTAATGTTTGAAATTAGTTTTTTGTTTTTGAACTGATAGTTAATTATCAAATTATCTAATCATCAAATTGACTAATTATTTATGCATCAATCTTTGCGTACTTGGCGTTTTGCTCGATGAATTCTCTACGAGGAGGAACTTCATCGCCCATTAACATGGCAAATACTCGATCCGCTTCAGCAGCGCTATCAATGTTTACTTGTCGTAAAGTACGCGTGCTTGGGTCTAAAGTTGTTTCCCAAAGTTGAATAGCATTCATCTCTCCTAAACCTTTATAACGTTGTACGTTTACGCTATCTGTTTTTTCACCACCTAATTCTTTTATGGCAATTGCTCTATCATCTTCGTTCCAGCAGTATCTAAATTCCTTACCTTTTTTAACTTGGTATAAAGGAGGAGCAGCAATATAAACGTGTCCTTTTTCTACTAACTCACGCATGTGACGAAAGAAGAAGGTTAAAATAAGTGTAGTGATATGAGAACCATCGACATCGGCATCACACATAATCACTACTTTATGGTAACGTAGTTTTTCGATATTTAATGCGCGGTCATCTTCTTTAGTTCCTCTAAATACGCCTAAAGCGGTAAAGATATTTTTAATCTCTTCATTTTCGTAGATTTTATATTCCATCGCCTTTTCTACATTTAAGATTTTTCCTCTTAAAGGTAAAATAGCTTGAAAATCACGGTTACGGCCTTGTTTAGCAGTACCACCCGCAGAATCCCCTTCTACTAAAAATAATTCGCAAGCTAAAGGATCGTTGTTAGCGCAATCCGCTAACTTACCAGGCAAGCCCGAACCAGACATTACTGATTTACGTTGCACCATTTCGCGCGCTTTACGAGCGGCGTGACGGGCAGTTGCAGCTAACACAACTTTATCAACGATTAAGCGTGCTTGTTTTGGATGTTCTTCTAAGTAATTATTTAAGGCTTCGCTAATTGCCTGATCCACCGCACCAGTTACTTCGCTGTTACCTAATTTAGTTTTAGTTTGCCCTTCAAATTGAGGTTCTTGTACTTTAACAGAAACAACAGCTGTTAAACCTTCAC
>JANXRU010000091.1 GCA_025356715.1 Bacteroidota bacterium | reverse complement strand
CTGCCCAACTACTAACGGAGCTGTTGTTACAGATGGCTGCACTGCTGCTTCTCCAGGTGTTTTATATCAAAATTACATGGATTATAGCGATGATAAATGTATGGTTATGTTTACTGCTGGGCAAAAAGCACGTATGCAAGCAGTAATGGCTAATTGTGTAAATCGATTGTCTTTAAATACATCTACAGTATGTTCAATTCCTACTACTATAGATGAACGTATAACCAATAATGAAATGAGTATTTTTCCAAATCCTTCAAGTGGAGAGATAAACATTATAGTTGATTTATTAGAATTACAAGATTTTACGATTACAATTACCAATACTTTAGGACAAAGCATTAAAGAAATCAAACAAATGCAATCTAATCATGGTAATATTAAAATAGATTTAACTAATAATTCAGCTGGTATTTATTTTGTCAGCTTGAAATCAAAAACAAATTCGATGACAAAACGAATTATACTTCAATAAACACACTCTAATAATTTAAAATAAAAAAGTGCTTTAAATTTATTAAAGCACTTTTTTTTTATATTTGACATAGATGAATCAAGATAAAAATCATATTCCTTTTGCCGAATCGCCTTTCTATATATGGTCTGGGACAAAATTCGGGAAAATAATTTTACATAGCTGTTTTTGGGTTTGTTACTTAATATATTTGTTTTCAGATTTATTGGGCAAAACTCAAGCTGATTGTGACATATTCTGTCATTTGCTTGATAACTCAGTTTACCTTTTATGTACAATGACTGGCGTATATATTAACGCTTATTTTTTTGTTCCTCTTTTTTTGTACCGAAGAAAATTCATTTTGTATTTGCTGTGTTTGATTTGTATTGCCTTAATTACTTCAACTATTAAATTATATGTATTTAATTATATTTTGGATGCAGGAGATGTTCAAACGGAAGGTTTTTTATTAATATTGGTTTATTGGTTTTGTAAAGATATTTTCGAAATTGCAGCTATTTCTTCTATAAAAATTGCCAGTGATTGGATTATCACAGCAAATCAATTGAGACAAAAAGAGAAACAAGAATTAGAGGCTGAGTTCCGGTTTTTAAAAGCGCAAGTAAATCCACATTTTATATTTAATACGCTAAATAATATTTATGTACTAATCAATAAAAATAGTCCAAAAGCAAGCGAAGCCATTATCTCACTTTCAAATATTTTACGATATAGAATTTACGAATCCGGTGAAATTGGGAATACTATCGAAAATGAAATTCAATGCATCAAAGACCTCATTGAATTGGAAAAGTTAAGATTAGAATCAGATGTTAAAATAGAATTTTTTATAAATAAATTTGCTAAAAACCATCCTATTGAACCCCTTTTATTTATTCCATTTGTAGAAAATGCCTTCAAGCATTTTAGAGCAAATAAAGAAGGGAAATGGATAAAAATAAATTTCAATATAACAGAAAGTCAAATTGAATTTACTTGCGTTAATTCCAAAACTTTAATTATAGAGAAAAATTTAACTGGCCATGGGATTGGAATAAAAAATGTAAGTAATCGACTTAAATTAATGTATCCCAAAAACCATGTACTTACGATAAATGATTCAGAAGAAATCTATTCTATTCACTTAATTATTTCAATATGAGTTCTAAAATAAAATGTATCATAGTTGATGATGAACCATTAGCAAGAGAAGGAATTGAATCATACGTGAAGCAAATTGATTTTTTAGAAACGGTGGGCATTTTCGATGGAGCTTTATCTGCCATGACTTTTTTGAAAGAAAATCATGTTGATTTAATTTTTCTAGATATACAAATGCCTTCGATTAATGGGCTTGATTTTGTTCAAAGTTTACAAAATCCTCCTAAAATAATTTTCACAACAGCTTTTGCAAATCATGCTATTCAAGGTTTTGAATTAAATGCAGTGGATTATTTGTTAAAACCTATACAATTTAATCGATTTTTAACAGCTGTAAACAAAATAGAAAAATCTTTTAAAAACTTAATAATTGATAATCAGGACGAATACTTTTTTATTAAAACGGACAAGAAATTCGTTAAAATAAAATTTGATGAAATTCTATTTATTGAAGGACTAAAAGACTATGTAAAAATACATACAACCACGGTTCGGCATATAGCATTAATAAACATGAAAAACATTCAGCTTCAAATACCACAAAATAAATTTATACGTGTCCACAAATCTTATATCGTTGCTATTGATAATATAGCCGCTATTGAAGGTAATGTAATAAAAATTGGATTAAATGAAATACCTATCGGCAGAGAACACAAAGAAGGCATTGATGATTTTATTAAAAACAAATTATTAAAACGTGGGAGTTAAGTATGTAATAATTTTTAGAATATATACTTAAAACCAACTACATACTAATTATTTAACTACTAAAATAAAATGGCTGATTTAGAAGACTCCAATTTATTTTAAACTATATTTGAAAATTAAAAATATATAAATAATTAGATGATTTGGTCTAAAAACAAAACAATTCTATTTTCCTTACTTTTTATAAGTATCATTTATTATTTAAGCTCATCCTACATCAATACATCTAATGATGGTAGTCATTTTGCATTAGTAAGTTCTTTAATTAATAAGCATTCTGCAATAATTAACGATTATATTAATTATACGGGACTAATAGATTATGCAGAGAAAAATGGGAATTATTACTCAGATAGGCTTCCAGGAAATGCATTTTTAATGATCCCATTTTATTTGATAGGTAATTTAATTCAAGTCTGTCACCTTTCATTTATAAGTACTCATGTGCCTATACAAGAAGCTACGGTTATTTTATTACCAAATCTTTGTTGCATTCTTGCAATTTTGTTCATTTACAAAACATATCGATTTTTCAAGATACCACACATCACTTCACTAATCTTGTCAATAATATTTGCATTTTGTACGCTTACATGGCAAGAATCTACACATGTTTTTTCACATGCACCTTCTATGTTTTTTGTTTTAATTTCTATTTATTATCTTTTTAAAATGCCCTCCATCGATCATCGCTATTTCTTTTATTTTACAGTATTCTTATCCTATTCGTCCATTATTGAACTACAAAACCTATTGCTTTTTGTTCCTTGTGGGATTTATTTAATAATTGCAAAAAAAATTAATGTTAAATCAGTGAAGCCGAACCTAAAATCACTGTTATTTGCAATCATCATTTTCACCTCTGTTCTTTCACTATTATTAACTTATAATTATTTAGCATTTGATGAGTTTACTTTAAAATCAAATAAGTACAATCCCATATTTCCTGAAGAAATATCTTTCTTATCATCGCTTTCAGGTAATTTTTGGGTCGGAATAGATACCTTATTTACTAATTTCACAAACCTTAAACTATATTTTAATCTTCCACTTGGCATAAAAAACGAAATACCAGGCCTTTTAGTTACTTCCCCAATTTTAATGGTTTCAATCTTTGGTTTTTATTTCTTCATAAAAAAACATCCTAAAGAAGCTTACTTATTTATTTCGATTATCATTTTAAACGTTCTAATTGCTGCCTTTCATAAAACAGTTTTAATTCGTCACATTTTTACAATTACTCCATTTCTATTTTTTCCTCTTGTATTTGCATTACAAGAAATTCAACTCATAAAAATTAAAAAAATAAAAATATTGGCATTTACTATAATCGCCATATTAATTATGATTAGTAGTATTAGAGTATATTATGTAACTAACACATACTGGGGAAGGGATTTGACTGTAATATTTCCTTTTAAAAATGAATTAGGTATTTACGGTTTTTATATCCTGATTTTAGGAATTATCTATTATGTAATTAGAAAATTATTTCCAAAAATAAATACCGCCATCAATTAATAGCTATTTACTAAAATATTAGTCTACTTCATATTAATAAATTGTAATGGCACTTCATAATCTCCTCTTCGGCAAAGCGCAATAACGGCCTGTAAGTCACTAATGTTTTTTGAAGAAACTCTGATAATGTCATCCATCACTTGAGCTGTCACTTTAATTTTACTTTCTTTAATATCTTTTAATATTTTTTTTGAAGCTTCCTTCTCAATTCCCTGTCTAATTCGAATTTCTTTTTTGATAAACATCCCCGAAGAATAATGTTCTTTACTTTCATCCAAGCAACGAGGATCTAAAGCTTGTTTAATCATTCTACTGTGTATTGAATCAATAATGGCTGTCAAGCGCATATCATGTTCTGTTGTAATATTAATAATTAAATCTTTTTTATTAAAATCAATCTCACTTTTCGAATCACGAAAATCAAACCGATTCAAAATCTCTTTTTTTGCAACATTAATTGCGTTATCTAATGTTTGTGGGTCTGCTTTACTTGTAATATCAAATGATGGCATAATATATTATTCTATTTATTTTGGGTTGTTATCGTTTTTACGAAAGTACGACTTTTTGTGAATTCAGGTCAAATCTAAGCTAGATTAAGATAATCTTTACTCACAGGCTATAAACAATTTTGTTTGTAAAATGTGAATCAATTATAATTTGCTATCAATATATTTGAGGTAAGACAAAACCCAACTATGATCAAAAAACTCCTATACATCTTAGCTATCATTTTTAGTTCAAGTTTTTTACAAGCACAAAAACTATCACTTTTTAGTTCCGATTCTTTAAAGTATTATAAAGAATTGAATGAATACTTTATGGATAACTCTGCAAACAAAAAAGAAGCAGAAAAATACATGCAAGAGTTTGAAAAAATTTGGAAATCTCCAGATTTTCCTCACAAGTATAGAGAAGCTCTATATAAAACCAGTAATACGATGCTTCAACGAAAGTTAAAGCCATACCCATATTTTATGAGTTATATCAATGCTCTAGTAAGTTGTATTGATTCAAAACAAACGACGTCTGCTTTTGATAATTGGCAAGGTTGTATAGAGAAAATATTTGCTTCAAAAAACTTAAAAAGTTATGAAGATTACTTAGAGATGAGTGAAAATATTTTCTCGAGTAATACATTTTATAAATCACCTACTTATTCTTTTAGAAGTAGAGAGGGGAATTATAGATTCGAATTTGATTCTATTCCAAAAGTAATTTTCACTGGTTTTACATTTATAGGTGCAAGCCCAAGAGGTGATTCTATAACTATTGATAACATACAAGGAATTTATTATCCTACATGGCGGAAATTTGTTGGCAAAGGTGGCAGATTAAGTTGGGCAAGAACTGGAGTTGATAATAATGTTTATGCTGATTTAACTAAGGTTACCATTGATTGTAAAACTGGCGGGTATGTTGCAGACTCTGCAACCTTTACGGGAAAACAATATTTTGAAAAGCCTCAAAAAGGTAGAATAACAGATAAAATAGTTACAGAAAACGGAGAGCCAACGTATCCACGATTCGATTCTTATAGCAAACGATTACTAGTAAAGAATATCTATCAAGATGTAGACTATGATGGCGGATTTGGAATGAGGGGTAATAAATTTGTTGGGTCCGGTAGTGCATTAAATCCAGCAAAAATTGTTTTTAGAAGAGGAAATCAACGTTTCTTAGAAATATCAGCTAGGTCTTTCACCATGACAAAAGATAAAATTTACTCTAAACCAGCTAGTATAAAATTTTTATTAGATAAAGATTCGATTATGCACCCAGGTTTAAGTTTTCTTTACCAAGTTGACAAAAAAACATTAACGCTTTTACGTACTGATGATGGATTAGAGAAATCACCCTATTTTAATACATATCATAAAGTCGATATGTATTTTGAGCGATTAGAATGGAAAATTGATGAACCAAAAATTGAATTTAGTTTTTTACCAAATAACACACAAGGTGAAGCCTTTTTTGAATCGCAAGATTTTTTCACAAGAAGTCGTTTAGATGCTATTAAAGGGCAAGAAACCATTAGTCCAGTTCAAAAAATGAATGAATACTATAATAGTAACGGTAATATGCTAAGTTTTACTGTTGTTGATTTTGCTAAATACATTAAATACTTAGCTGTGGATTTAAGACCTGTTATATTTAAAATGGCAAATTTTGGTTTAATTAACTATGAACCAGAAATTGATATGGTAACGATTAAACCGCGTTTATTCGATTATATTAAAAATTCAAAACATGAACGTGATTATGATATTATCACGATTCACTCTGTTTTTCCAAATAAGAATAATGCAACCATGAGTTTGGTAAATAATAGTTATGATATTACCATCAGAGGAGTAGAAAGTATTTTATTAAGTGATACACAAAAAGTTTTTATTTTTCCAAGACATAATGAATTAGTCCTTAAAAAAAATAGAACGATTGAATTTTCGGGTACAGTAGCTTCGGGTAAATTCGAATTTCATGGTAAAGATTTTCTATTTGACTACGACATGTTTAAAGTGAAAATGAAAACGGTTGACTCGTGTCGTATTTATGTTGTATCTCGGGAACCAGATATTAATGGAAACTATCCATATAGACGTGTGCAGTCCATTATAGAAAGTGCAAACGGTGAATTAAGAATTGATGCTCCTCGAAATCATAGCGGATGGGGAAAAGCACCTACCTTCCCTCAGTTTCAAAGTTTTAAAGAAAGTTATACGTTTTATGACAAAAACACCATATTTAAAGGGGTGTATAACAGAAGTAAATTCTATTATAAATTAGATCCATTTACAATGGATAGTTTAGATAACTTTAGAAATGAAGGTTTAACATTTGAGGGCGAATTTACATCAGCTGGTATTTTCCCTACATTTAGAGAACAATTATCACTACAACCAGATTACTCAATGGGCTTTAAACGAAAAACTCCTGAGGGAGGTTTTCCTGTTTATGGAGGAAAAGCCAAATTTAAAAATGAAATTAGATTAAGTAACAAAGGACTAAGGGCAGATGGCGATTTAAATTATGTAACATCAACAACGAAGTCAAAAGATTTTATTTTCTTCCCAGATAGTATGAATACGATGGCAAATTCTTTCGATGTAAAAGAACAAATAGACCCTATAGAATATCCTCAAACTAGAGGAGATACAGTTTACATTCATTGGGTTCCTTATAAAGATATTTTACACGCGTATAATAAAGCTAGTCCGTTTAGAGCCTTTAACGAAAAATGCACTTTTAAAGGTAGATATTCATTAACACCTGATGAACTAAGAGGAAATGGCACAGTGGATATGGTAAAAGCAGATTTAGTTTCTGTCAATATTCTATTTAAACAACATCAATTTTTTGCAGATACTTCCGATTTTCATATTAAAGCCATTGAAGAATCGGGAATTACGTTTTCATCAAATAATGTAAATGCAAAAATGGATTTGAATGAACGTGTTGGTATGTTCGTTGCAAATGGAAAAGGTTCTACTGTAAAATTTCCTAAAAACCAATACATCGCTTATATGGATCGATTTAAATGGTTTATGGATAATGAGGAAATTCAGTTAGGTGATGAAAATAAAAAAATAGAAGGTGATGTAGAAAGCGGAATCGACTTAGAAGGTCCTGAATTTATTTCTGTGCATCCAAAACAGGATTCTTTAAGATTTATTGCCCCAGCAGCTAAATATAATTTACGTAAGTATATCATTAACTGTTTGAATGTTCCATTTATCAACGTTGCAGATGCTCGTATTTCTCCTACAGATGGAAAAGTAACAATATATAAAAATGCAGTAATGGATACTTTGAAAAATGCCACTATTTTAGCAAATACAGTAACTAGATATCATACCATAAGAAATGTAACAGCTAATATTTTTGGCAAAAAAAATTATTTAGCCAACGGAGATTATCAGTATTTAGATGAAAACGACAAACCATATTTAATTAAATTTAATACCATTAAACCGGATTCTGCTGGACAAACAATTTCCGAAGGTCTAATTTCTGAAGAAGCTAAATTTCAATTTAATGATTACTTCAGCTTTGCTGGAAAAGTATATTTATTTGCATCTAATAAATTCTTAACTTATTCGGGGGGGACAAAAATTGTTCATAACTGTGGGAGAATTGGGAAGGCTTATTTGAAATTTAACGGTGAAATTAATCCGAAAGAAATCTTAATTCCATTATTAGATAAAGCAACAGATATTCAAGGTAAAGAAATAGGTTCAGGAATTATTTATAGTCCTGATACCAATATGGTTTATTCTTCTTTTGTATCAACCCGTGGAAACAAAAAAGATATTGATGTTATTGGAGCTGATGGTTTTTTAGGTTACGACAAATCAACTAATGAATATATTATTACAAATAAAGAAAAATTTATAGAGCATTCTTTACCTGGAAATTACTTAAGTTTAAATACAACAGATTGTAAAGTATACGGAGAAGGTAAAATGAATCTTGGCGCCGATTTAGGCCAAGTTAAAATAAATAGTTTCGGTATAGCTACACATAGTACAATTAACGATTCTGCAACTTTTGAATTTATGGCAACCATTGATTTCTTTTTTGACAAAGGGGCATTTAAAAAAATGACGAAAGATGTCGAAGCTCTTACATCAGTATTAACTCCTGTAGATTTCAATAGTAAAGTATTTACTAAAGGTATATTTGAATTAGTAGGTAAAGAAAAAGGAGATAAAGTGATGTCCGATTTAAATTTATATGGAACCATTAAAAAATTTCCTGATGAATTAGAAAAGTCCTTAGTTATTACAAATACGGAATTAAAATATGACAAACCTAGTAAATCATTTGTGTCTTTTGGTAAAATTGGATTAGGAGCAATTAATAAAAATGAATTTTATCGTCAAGTACCTGGTAACATACAAATTAAAAAGCAAAAAGGAGGAGATATCTTAAATATCTATTTTGAATTTGACCCTAATACATGGTATTTCTTTAGTTACTTCAAAGGAGTGATGAGTGTTGTAAGTAGTAATAATGAATTTAATAATGATATAAAAGAAATGAAAGCTAAAGATAGAAAACAAGAGTTAGCTAAAGATAATAATGGCCCATCGTTTCAATTTACAATATGTAGTCCAGAAAAACGAAAACAATTTTTACGTAAAATGCAACAATTAAATAGTAGTAGCGACTAATACTGTTAAAATACTTTAAAATAATATCAATTAATATAATAAGGCATGTAGCTTGTAAATTGGCTTAATAAATAAAAACTATGAAATAGTCATGTTGCTGTCAGCCTATCAAGATAGCTATCTATAACAAATGAAGTTAACATGACTAAACCATATGACAATTAAAAACAATATTAAACACGTATGAAAAAAATTTATACTATTATCATTATCGCTTTAAGCTTAAATTCTTTTTCACAAAAAGATTACTCACGCTATTACAATTCTTGGAGGTTAGGTTTAAATGTTGGTGGGGCGTGGCAAACAGCAGATGTTAGAAGTTGCTGGGGAATGGCAGGTGGTATTACTTTAGAAAAAGGGTTTCATGAAAATGCCACTAATATATTTTCATTTGCAATTAGAGGGCGCTATTTAGGTGCCAATACATATGGAATGGATTATAATAGAAACTATAACATTAAAACAAATGATGCTTATAACGGAACCTATAATCCAACTGTTAATTACCAAGCAGACACGGCTACAAAAGCTAGAGGCTATGTATACGATAATTATAAAATGACATTAAACGAAGGTTCAATTGAACTTCAAATGACATTTAATAAATTAAGAGAAAAAACACATATCTTATTTAATATTTGGGCTGGAATAGGAATTACAAGTTACAGAACAAATACTGATTTACTGGATGCAAATGGAGTTCGTTACGATTTTAGTAAAATTGATTCCACTGGAAACCAATCTACAATAATCAATTCCTATAATCTACTAATTGATAAGAAATATGAATCTTATGCTTTAGGGAGTAAAAATGGAAATTTAATTACCTTTTCGCCATCAGGAGGTTTTGGGTTAGGTTATCAGTTTTCTCCTGGCTTTTCGATGATTTGGGAATATAAAATGACTTTTCCTCAAGGACCAAATTCTGATTTATTAGATGGAAAAATTGGCTCTAACAAGGATTGGTTAGGTTGCAACAAAGATTATTATCATTATACAGGAATTAATTTCTTTTTTAATTTAAGAGGTAAACCTAAAACAACTACTCCTCGTGATGAAACTGTTTATACTAATGTTAATACATCCAATACTGTAACGGCTGTAAATAATACTATTAATACGAATACCGTTATTACATCATCCACTACCCCAACAGTAATACCAGAACAAAAACCGATAATTACATATATTACCCCACCGTCAAATGGTCAAGTTTCAAATACTCCAGCTTATAAAATTTCAGCTCAAATACTCAATATTTCAAATGCGAATCAAATTAAATTTTATTATAATACAGCTTTAATAACCAACTTCACTTATAATTCTCAAACACATGTTTTAGAATTTGATGGTAATTTAAATATTGGAACAAATTATATTCAAATCATAGCTACTAACACTGCTGGATCTGATAATAAATCAACAACGGTGATTTATGAAAAAGTTCCTGTTCAAACGAATGGAAATCCTCCAACGATTGATATCAAAAATCCTAATAATTGCCCATATATTGCACAAGATGCGCAAATTAATATCGCAGCAATTTGTACGCATGTTACCTCAAAAAATAATATTATCGTTAAAATAAATAATATTTCATCCACTAATTTTAATTATAATTTAACCACAGGACAAATTACCATTCCTTTAAATTTAGTAAATGAGAATAACAATATTGTTATATCCGTATCTAATAATTTCGGGTCTGATGTTGCAAGTTGTAATATAGGGTATACAGCTCCTGTTGTTTCAGTTGCTTTACCAATAATCAGTATTATTAATCCTCCGCAAAGTAATTATGTTTCAGTAAATCAAACTTATACTGTAAACGCCCAAGTAATAAATGTTGTTGGATCAGGAAATATATCCGTTTATTATAATGGTGTTTCAACAGCGTTTAACTATAATTCAACTACAAAAAAATTAATCTTTACGGTATCTTTAAATGAAGGAGTAAATACAATTGCAATTAATGCTTATAACAGTGCGGGAGATGATAACAAATCTACCAGTATCATTTATCATGCACCCATTGTATTAGGCAATCCGCCCATTGTTAATTTAATTACGCCAACACAAATAAATGGCAATAATGCAGCAGCACCTCTATATAACTATAACTTATCTATTTTAAATATTAATTCTAAAAGTGACATATCATTAGTGTTTAATGGAAACTCATCTACAAATTTTAATTTTAACACGATAACTAAAGCCCTTGATTTTAATGGAAATTTAAACATAGGCTCTAATTCACTTACCGTAAAAGGTACAAACGCATTTGG
>JANXRU010000089.1 GCA_025356715.1 Bacteroidota bacterium | reverse complement strand
CTGCCCAACTACTAACGGAGCTGTTGTTACAGATGGCTGCACTGCTGCTTCTCCAGGTGTTTTATATCAAAATTACATGGATTATAGCGATGATAAATGTATGGTTATGTTTACTGCTGGGCAAAAAGCACGTATGCAAGCTGTAATGGCTAATTGTGTTAGAAGATTGTCGTTAAATACATCTACAGTATGTATTTCTACTGGAATTGAAGAAAATATATCTAATATAGAGATGAGTATTTTCCCTAATCCAACTAATGGAGAATTAAATGTAACTATTGATTTATTAAATACTCAAGATTTCACAATCTCAGTCATTAATACATTAGGCCAAACCGTAAAAGAAATCAAACAAACTCAATCTAATGGAGGAACAATTAAAATAGATTTATCAAGCAATTCAGCTGGAGTTTATTTTGTAACCTTAAAATCCAAAACATCATCTAAAACAAAACGAGTTATTTTACAATAAAACTCAACGTTCTGTTTGTCTATAAAAAAGAGTTTTTACTTAAGTAAAGACTCTTTTTTTTATTCAGATAATTCTTATTTAACAATTAATCCAATTATTTAATTATAAATTTGAAATCTAAAGACCTTGCTAAATGAAACAATTTGAAACTGACACATATATTATGAATATTCATGATGATTTATTGATTGAATTTAAAGTCAAAAAAAATAAAACGCTTCAAGAAAAAGACATATGGGAATCGAGAGATTTATCAGTTAATTATATGCCAAATAAAAAATTTACGGTAATAATGGAAGCAGAAGAAAACTTTGAAGTTTCTGGCGATGCAAGAAGAGCTGGCGCTTCCTTAGAGTATTCTAAACACGTTGCTGCTTTAGCACTTTGCAGTAATAAATTACACGAAACAATCATAGGGAATTTATTTCTAAAAATTAATAAGCCTATTGTGCCAACTAAATTTTTTGATGATAGAACTAAAGCGTTACAATGGCTAAAAATAGTTGTAAAATAAATTCAGAATTTAGCTTTTATTAGTATTTTGTACGTATCTTTTTTTCTTTAAATCATTATATTTAAGCAATTTAATACGTTCACAAAATGAAGCAATTTATAATTATAATCTCCTTACTTTTTTCTATCCAAAATTGTTATCCTCAAGGAAATCTTCCTCCAGGCACCTATAGTAGTATCAATAAAAAGGCCATCAAATATTACGAGGAAGGAAAAAAAAACTATGAAACTCGTAAAGATGTTGATGCTGAAAAATTCCTAAATAAATGTTTACAGGAAGATCCAAATTTCATAGAAGCACATTCTGCACTTGCATACTTACTAATGGAGAAACATCGCACTAAGGAAGCGATCGATCATTTTCAAAAAGCGGTAGATATTAATCCTAAGTTTTTTCCACGTAATTTTTTCGACTTGGGTTTAGCTCAGCTTTTATCAGCTAATTATGAGGGTGCACAAAAAAACATAGAAACCTATTTGAAATTTGATCGCATAAATCCAAACACCAAAGAGCAAGCAGAGCAGTATTTAAAAAACGCCAAATTTGGTGTCAATGCGATGAAAAACCCACAGCCTTTTAAACCCGTAAATGTTGGAGAAAGTATCAATAGTAGTAGTTTTGAATATTTTCCAGCTTTAACTGCTGATGGAAAAACATTTATGTTTACTCGTAACATTAGATTAGGTGATGGCCCAAATGCTGCTACTAATGAGGAATTTTTTATGAGTAAAAAAGTAAATGATGTATGGCAAACATCAACCCCAATTACATCAGTAAATACCGCAGGAAACGAAGGTGCTCCAACGTTAAGTGCTGATGGACAATTTATGTTTTTTGCATCTTGCATGGAAGTTACTGGCGATTATGGTTCGCAAGATAGAAAAGGATATGGTAGTTGTGATATTTTTTATGCTCGTAAAGTAAACGGAGTATGGACTAAACCTGTAAATGCTGGGCAACAAATAAATACTAAAAATTGGGAAACGCAACCTAGTTTTAGTAGTGATGGAAAAACATTATATTTCATTAGAGGCTCTGTTACACGCGAAGGAATAAAGAATCCGGATATTTATTCCGCTACAGTTGGAGAAGATGGGAAATTTTCTGAGCCAGTCGCATTATCAAACAATATTAATACGCCATTTAAGGAAGAAAGTGTATTTATTCATCCAGATAACCAAACGCTCTATTTTAGTAGCGAAGGACACCCTGGAATGGGCGGTTTGGATATTTTTATGTGTAAACGACAAGCTGATGGAAGTTGGGGAAAAGCTATTAATTTAGGTTATCCTATTAATACCGTAACTGATGAAAATAGTTTATTAGTGGATGCAAATGGCACATTAGCTTATTTTGCGAGCGAAAGAGAAGGTGGCTTTGGAGGCTTAGATATTTACCAATTTGAAATGCCAGAAAATATTAGACCCGAAAAAATCACTTACGTGAAAGGGCTAACGTTTAATGCTAAAACAAAAGCGCCCTTAGATGCCTCTTTTGAATTAATAGACTTAGAAACTCAGCAATCCGTAACTAAGGCCTTTAGTAATAGTGCCGGTGAATTTTTAGTAACCTTAACTTCAAATCATAACTACTTAGTAAACGTGAGTAAAAATGGCTTTTTATTTTATAGTGATAATTTTTCATTAAAAGATAAAGTAGCTGATTATACAAAACCATATCAATTACAAATTCCTCTACAGCCTATCGATACTGGTTATACAATAGAATTAAAAAATGTATTTTTTGATGTCAATAAATGGGATTTAAAACCTGAATCAAAAGCAGAACTTGAAAAAATTAGTTCGTTTTTAAAAACAAACCCAACCTTAAAAATTGAATTTGGTGGACATACCGATAACTCGGGTGATAAAGTGTTTAATAAAACCTTATCAGCAAACAGAGCAAAAGCGGTGTATGATTACATTATTGAAAAAGGAGGCATATTAGCAGCTCGGCTCTCATATAAAGGCTATGGAGATAGTAAACCCAAAGCGCCAAATGATACCCCTGAAAACAAAGCAAAGAACAGAAGAACTGAATTAAAGGTGTTAGGGAAATAAAATGATAGTAGGAAAAAACATACATAAAAAATACGGAAATTTAGAGGTTTTAAAAGGGGTTGACTTACATATTAAACCTTCTGAAGTTATTTCTATTGTTGGATCTTCTGGCGCTGGAAAAACAACCTTATTAACTATTTTAGGGACATTAGATAAACCTACATCAGGAGAAATATTATTTAATAATCAAAATATTACATCGCTTAACGAAAAAAAATTAGCTGCTTTTCGTAATCAACATATCGGTTTTGTATTTCAATTTCATCATTTATTACCTGAGTTTACAGCCTTAGAAAATATATGCATTCCTGCTTTTATAAATAAAACGTCCAAAAAAGAAGCTGAGATAAAAGCGACTGAATTACTAGAGTTATTAGGATTGAAAGATAGAGCGCATCACAAACCAGCTGAGTTATCAGGTGGAGAGCAACAACGCGTTGCTGTAGCAAGAGCATTAATTAATAACCCTAAAGTCATTTTTGC
>JANXRU010000081.1 GCA_025356715.1 Bacteroidota bacterium | reverse complement strand
GTAACAAATGTTACCCTTTTAGTTGAAAATTAGTCGGTTAGTAGTGTTATGATATAAAAGAAGGGCTTTCTACAGCATATTTTCTCAATGGAAATAAAAAGTCAGAAGGAAATTACAACCATAATGAAAAATCCGGAGATTGGCGATATTGGAATCAAAATGGCAAATTAATAAAAACAGAAAATCACAAAAAACTTAATCTTAAATAATGTTTTTTAAGAATTAAAAATAACACAAAAGGCTTTGGTGCTGGTAATTTCAAAGCATTGTTTGAAAGTATTGAAAGAGAACAAGCCACGAGAGGAACCTTGTAATAATTTCTATAATTAATTTATAATAAAGGCTGGTTAATATACTTAACCAGCCTTTATTTATCATATACAAAAAAAATATTGCATTAATCAATCGTAGCAATCACTTTTAACTCAATAGCAATAGGCGTTGGCAAGCAATTAATTTCAATAGTTGTACGACAAGGAGGATTTACACTAAAATACTCTGCCCATAATTTATTATAGGTTTTAAAATCGTCTTTCATATTAGTTAAAAACACTTGAACATCCACAATTTTATCCCAACTACTTCCTGAATCTTCTAAAATATATTTGATGTTACGAAACACGGAATGGCATTGCGCTTCAATATCGTAAGATGCAATGTTCCCATTTTCATCTAACTCAACTCCAGGTATTTTTTTTGTTCCGCGTTCACGCGGACCAACACCCGACAAAAATAATAAATTTCCTACACGACGAGCATGTGGGTATAAACCCACTGGTTCTGGTGCCTTTGATGATTCGATAGATTCTTGATTACTCATGATTTTATTATTTTTTTATTGACTATTAATTTGTTTTCATCATTAACGACTCTTAAGATGTAGATTCCATTTAATACATCATTTACAATAATGTTATTCGAATTTATTTTAGTTTGAAGTATTAATTTACCCGATTCATCTATTAATTGAATAGTTTTTTGCCCACTATATTCAATATTTAATGTATTAATAAAAGGATTAGGAAATATATTAATTTCAGAAACAGCTATATATTGCTCTTCTAATCCAACAAGAGAATGATCTACTATCAATTTTTTTGTAATAACAGTTGAGCTAATTTTTAGTCTCACAAAATAAATTCCACTTGGTATTAATGTTGTAATGAAATTAATTGAATAACTTCCACTTGGGAGTATGGTGTTCTGAAAAAAAGCATGTGTCGTTTGACCCAAAACATCAAATACTTCTAAAGAAACAGTATCTGTTTGTGACGTTACAAAATGAATATTTGTGAGGGTATCGCAAGGATTTGGATTTATATATAATGTATCTCCATTTAATCCTTTTGCTGTAATACCAAAGGACCCAATTAGTAATAAAATAAAAGCTATTTTTTTCATTTGCTGTTTTTAGTTTTTTTGTCCGTTTAGTCGCTATCTATATCAGGCTATTTAAATGCATTCCAACCTTGTGCTGTGATAGGATGCGATGTTCCAGCTTTAGCGACTAAGTTAATGCCACTACTTGCGGCAGTCATGTGACCTATAATTGTAAAATCTGGTGAATTTTTTACTTTATCATAATCAGCCATGGGTATTGTAAATAACAATTCATAATCTTCGCCACCACTTAGAGTACAAACAGTTGGATCTAAATCAAATTCACGTGCTCTATCAAATGTTTGTGGGTCAATAGGAATTTGTTCTTCGTATAATTCGCAACCTACATTGGATTGTTTACATATATGCATAATCTCGGAAGCCAAACCATCACTCACATCTATCATACTTGTTGGTTTAATATTTAATTGCTTAAATAATTCAACCACATCTACTCGTGCTTCCGGTTTCAATTGACGTTCTAATATATAATCATTACCAACTAAATCTGGTTGAATGGAAGGGTTATCTTTATATACAAATTTTTCACGTTCTAATATTTGTAAACCCATGTAAGCACCACCCAAATCGCCACTTACACATAATAAGTCTTTTTCTTTAGCGCCATTTCTATAAACAATGTTTTCAGCCTCTGCTTCACCAATTACGGTAACGCTAATAATTAATCCGCTTTTAGAAGATGTTGTATCACCTCCCACTAAATCGACATTGTAATTTTTACAAGCAAACAACATCCCTGAATATAATTCTTCTAAAGCTTCTAACGAAAAACGATTTGAGGCTGCAATACTCACTGTTACTTGCTTAGGCACACCATTCATGGCGCATATATCCGAAAGGTTTACAGTGATAGCTTTGTAACCTAAGTGTTTTAAAGGCACATAAGATAAATCAAAATGCACGCCTTCTACCAACATATCTGTTGATACTAAGGTTGATTTAGTTCCTTCATATTTAATAACGGCAGCATCGTCACCAATTCCTTTTTTTGATGATGTATTATAAATTTCTACAAACTCCGTTAAATGTTTGATTAATTCAAATTCACCTAATGAGTCTAATTCAGTTCTTGATGAGTCTTCTAACATAATTTCAATTCCTTTATTTAAGTTTTATGCAAATATTTTTTGGTTCTGTAAAAAAGTCAAGTGCTTCAAAGCCACCTTCACGACCGACTCCAGAAGACTTTACTCCTCCAAACGGCGTTCGCAAATCACGCAGCAACCAACAGTTAATCCACACAATGCCTGTATGTAAATTCATCGCTACACGATTAGCTTTCGTTACGTCTTGTGTCCAAACAGTTGATGCTAAACCGTATTGAGTAGAATTTGCGTATAGCATAACTTCTTCTTCAGTCTCAAATGGCATAATGGTAACTACTGGTCCAAATATTTCTTCTTGATTTGTTCTACAGTCGTATGATAATCCTTCAATAATAGTTGGCGCTATATAATACCCGTTTCCAAATTCACCAGAAACTGTTACTTGTTTACCACCACATAAAACTTTACCACCTTCTTGTTTCGCTAATTCCACGTAAGATAGAATTTTTTCCATGTGAGATTTAGAAACCACGGCGCCAATTCTAGTTTTATCATCCATTGGCGCACCAACTGTAAGCTTCTCCGTCTTTGCAACAAAATCGCTTTTAAATTTATCATATATAGATTTCTGAACAAAGATGCGCGAGCCACATAAACATATTTGTCCTTGGTTAGCAAAGGACGACTGCATCGTTGTTGCTAGCATCTTATCATAATCACAATCGGCAAATATGATGTTAGGATTTTTTCCGCCTAATTCTAATGATAATTTTTTAAACATAGGTGCAGCAATACTTGCAATATTTTTGCCAGTAGTAGTTCCGCCAGTAAATGAAATCAACGGCACGTCTTTACTACTCACAATTGCATTACCAACTTTATGTCCAAAGCCATGCACAATATTTAATACCCCTTTTGGTAAACCCGCTTTGATACAAATTTCTGAAAGTAAAAAGGCAGTCATTGGTGTTATTTCCGAAGGCTTAGCAACAACGGTACATCCAGCAGCTAAAGCAGGTGCTATTTTCCAACTAAATAAATACAAGGGCAAATTCCACGGGGAAATACAACCCGCAACTCCAACAGGTTGACGCAAGGTGTAATTAATAGCAGTATCTTCCATACTATGCGCATTCGCAGCGTAATGTAAAATACCAGTTCCGTAAAAATGAAAATTAGCAGCCGCACGCGGAATATCGACTGTTTGCGCTAGGTGCAATGGCTTTCCATTATCTAAACTTTCAGCAACAGCTAACTCGTGTAATTGCTCTTCAATTAAGGAAGCTATTTTTAATAAATACTTAGAACGCGTATCTTTAGGTGTAATGCTCCACGTTTTAAAGGCCTCTTTAGCAGCAACAATTGCAGACTCCGCATCACGCTCGTCGCTATCCGGGATTAGAGAATAAACAATACCACGTGAAGGATCGTAATTATCAATATACTGTTGAGATGTTGGCTCTACTAACTCTCCATTAATGTAATTTTTTAATTTAAACATAAGATAAAATAAGATGACTAAATTAACAAAATTGACGTATATAATTTTAATTAGGGTTAATTAAAACAGATTATTTTACAAGCTTAATCCTGCTTTTTCAAAAGGATAGGCGTTGAATGTACCCATTGCTTTGGCTATGATCATATTATTTCTGTTTATGCAAATAATATCACCACTCGAAACGATGATACGGTTACCCAACTGCTCTACTTTTCCAATTCCAAATAATTGGTCACCAAGTAATGCCGGCGCTAAATAATTGATTTTAAATTCTATCGTTGAAACGACTTTGTTTTGCTCCACAACATTAGAAAGAGCCGCAACACCTAATACACCATCCATTAATGTAGCAATAACACCACCATGTGCTGCTTTAGGAGTGGAAAGATGCTCTTCTTTAATCGTCATAAAATAATGAACAATACCTGGTTCTATTATTTTAAAATCCATTCCAAGCATGTTACCAAAGTTATTGTGGGCAATATATTGTTCGATGATAGTCATTTGCAATGATTGTTTTTAAATGTAAATTAATAGTTATAAAAAAACAAAACCCCTAATTTATAAAATTAGGGGTTTCAATATATTGAATGAAATTAAGCTTCTTGAGCTACTTTTGGTGCAGCAGCTAAAATTTCTTCATTAGAAGCTGATGCATATTGCTCAAAATTTTTCAAAAATTGACCAGCTAAATTTTGAGAAGTTTGATTGTAAGCTTCTTTATCTTTCCAAGCATTTTTAGGTTCTAAAATTTCAGTTGGCACTTCGGGGCAAGTTTTAGGAAATTTCAAACCAAAATAAGGCGTTGTGCCATATTCTACTTTATCTAATTCGCCATTTAAAGCTGCTGTAATTAAAGCACGTGTGTAAGATAATTTAATACGACTACCTACACCGTAAGCTCCACCAACCCATCCAGTATTTAATAACCAAACGTTTACTTTATTTTTCTTTAATTTATCTCCTAATAATTCTGCATATTTTGTAGGGTGTAATGGCAAAAATGCTTTACCAAAACAAGCAGAAAAAGTAGTTGTAGGCTCAGTAATACCCATTTCAGTACCTGCTACTTTAGCGGTGTAACCAGAGATGAAGTTATACATTGCTTGACCTGTAGTTAACTTAGATATTGGGGGTAATACTCCAAATGCATCACAAGTTAAAAAGAAGATATTTTTTGGAATATCGCCAATGGCAGGAGTTACAGCATTATCAATATAATTAGCTGGGTAACTTACGCGTGTATTTTCTGTACGAGAAATATCAGCGTAGTTTACCGTTGTAGTTCCTTCGTAATAATTTATGTTTTCTAATAAAGAACCAAATTTAATTGCAGAGAAAATTTGAGGCTCTTTTTCAGCTGTTAAATCAACACATTTAGCATAACAACCGCCTTCAAAATTGAAAACAGAATTATCAGCCCAACCATGCTCATCATCACCAATTAATTTACGATTTGGATCAGCAGATAAGGTTGTTTTTCCAGTTCCTGATAATCCAAAGAAGATAGCCGTATCGCCATCTTTACCTATGTTTGCAGAGCAATGCATAGACAATACTTTCTTTTCGTGTGGCAAAATATAATTTAATACAGCGAAAATAGATTTTTTAATCTCACCTGTATATGCAGTTCCTCCAATTAAAATAGTTTTTTTAGTAAAATTGATAATGGCGAAATTATGCTGACGAGTACCATCAATCTTAGGATCTGCTTTAAATCCAGGAGCATTAATAATAACCCAGTCGTGCTTAAATGTTTTAATTTCTTCGGTTGTAGGGCGTAAAAATAAATTGTAAGCAAATAAGTTGCTCCAAGCGTGTTCATTTACTACACGAATATTAATACGATAAGTAGGATCAGCGCAAGCATAGGCATCTCTAACCCAAATTTCTTTATTACCCAAGTATGCTAACATACGGTTATGTAACGCATCAAATTTATCTGCTTCAAAACGGTTATTTACATCACCCCACCAAACGCTATCTTTTGTATTTTCATCGTAAACAACAAATTTATCTTTAGGAGAACGCCCTGTAAATTCACCAGTATCAACGGCTAACGCGCCAGTATCTGTTAATTCTCCTTGTCCGCGAACAATAACTTCTTCTACTAATTCTGAAGGATGCAAGTTCCAATAAGCCATTTCTACATTAGCTAGGCCTAATTGGGCAACGGAAGCATCTTGTGCTTTTAATCCTATTTCATTCATATTAAAAATGTTTAGTTTTTAGTTAGGGTGCAAATTTACAAAAAAAAGTGGTTTTTTAAAGGGAGCTTTTCCACAATTTAACGTCCAAATTGGTGTTTTTGTTGAAAAAAATAGTTGTAATACAAACAGTAACAAATAAATAGTCCAATCTTATCATTCTTTGAGCTATTTGTGTATTACAACTGGTATAATTCTAATTCGGCACATCAGTTTGAAAATCTGGCTCAGACTCAACTATCATTTGTTGGTTGCTTACAGGGTGCTTAATTTTTAGCATGGAGGCATGTAACGCAATAGAATTGGGTTTATACGCTATAGTAGATCCATATAAACTATCTCCCAAAATAGGACAACCTAAACTTGCCAATTGAGCTCGAATTTGATGAAACTTACCTGTGTGTAATTTTATTTTCCATAAGAAATTAACTCCAAATGGATTTACTGCATATTCCAGCTTAATATACTTAGCAAATTCTGTGTTTTCAGGAACAAGAACCGCTTTCTTTTTTTCTTTACGATGCCAATGTTCTAAAACACCTGTAATTTGCTCTGGAGTCTTATCTGTTAATGCTATATAATATTTAGAAACTGTGCGTTGGGCAAATTGTTCGCTGAGATTTCTTAAATATTCCTTTTTTTTTGTAAACAACACAATACCGCTTACAGGTCTATCTAAACGATGAAGATGTTGTGTATATGGCAGTTTTGTGCTAGTCGTTTCTTTTAGGTATTGTTTAACCTGTTGTAATAAATTAGGGAAATTATTTCTATCAGGTTCCACCATCAAACCAGCGTGCTTATTACACAAAAGCAACACATCATCTTCATAAATTATGGTTGGGTGGTTCATTAATTTTATAGGTTAACTCTATTTAATAAAGAGTCGTAGTTTTATCCGTTCAATATACTTTTATCCATGTATTATTTAATAAATAAAACGTTTGCAAATGATGTTAATTTGGCAATACTATTTATCTAAATTACTTTATCCGAACTATTTTAAATATACTGTTATTCGTTCTGGGTATTCCATCAAATACATTATTTCCAATAATAGGCTTTAAATCTCCTTTATTTTTAAGTTTAATTCTTGCCTCTACAATTCCATGTGATACTATATAATTTTTCACAGTTATTAACCTATCTTCTAATAGAGATTCATTTAGTTGTTTAGCTCCAACATTTTCACTAGTTATTGAAATTTCAATTATAAACTCACTGTTTTCTTTTAAGTATTCCGTTAATTTATTCAGTTCATATATAGATTCAGCTATAATTACCGATTTATCAATTTCAAATAATAGGTTGTTTAGCAAAAATGACTCTCCAATTTTACTTCGGTTCAACATGATTTTTTTATTAATAACTATTTCTAATTCCTTCGTATTTTTAAGATTAACGTTGATGCTATCTGAGTAAAAAGTAAAACCTTTTGCGAAAGCGTGAATGGAGTATTTTCCAATAGAATCAACCCGAAATTGATAGCCCCCAGTAGTTAAATCTGACTTAATTTTATCAAATTCTCTTTGTGAATCCCGATAATATAATGAAACAATGCTGCTTATTGGATTTTTTGTTATTTCTTCGCACACCTTACCTTTTATTGTAACAAATTTCGCTAATTGATTCAATTTTTTTTCTAATAGAATCATTTTTTTTTTGATGAAATCATTTGAGTAAATTACCTCGAAAATATCTTTATCTTTTTTTGGATTTTCAGGATCAACTGTTGTATAAAATGCCTTATTATGATCAGCCGTTTCCATATAAAAAACATCATCACTTTTTGTATTAATTGGAATTCCAATATTTACTGCTGGTAACCAAGTTTTTGTTAATTCATCCCATGAACATTTATAAATATCATATCCACCTATACTTTGGTGTCCTTTTGAACTAAAATATAACGTTTTACCATCTGAGTGAGCAAAAACACATTCCTCGTCTTTATTTGTGTTAATAATCTTACCCATATTTATTGGAGTATTCCATGTTCCATTTAAATCTTTTGTGGAATACCAAATATCAGTTCCACCATAGCCTTTCGGTCTATTACTAATAAAATATAATGTGTTTCCATCGGGAGAAAATGAAGCTGATGATTCGTGATGTTGAGAATTTATACTATCACTAAATTTTTCAGGATTAGTCCATTCTTTCCCATCATAACTTGATTCATAGATATCTCCATAGCCATAAATATCATCCTGAAACAATAACATTTTTTTTCCTTCGTTCGATAATGCGATTGCAGAAATATTTTTTCGTCTTGTTACATTTTTAAAGGGTTGAACAATTTGTGCTTCAGACCATTTGCCTAATATTGTATTAAAATTAGAAACATATATAAATTCCTTACTTGGAAGACCATTTTTCTTCTCCTTTTCCGACACTGGCCTTCTACTTGTAAAATACATGACAAGTCCGTCTGGAGAGATAACTGAAGCATAATCGTCATAAGAGCAGTTTACCATAGAGCTCATTTTAGTAACAATAGCATTTCGATTTTCGGATTTAATTTGTGATTGAACTTCATTAAACATAATGAGATTCAAACATAAAATAAACGTTAACTTTTTCACCATTACTTCTTAGAAAAACAGAAAGGTACTTCTTTTTTTTGATTTTTACGTTTTCGAATTTTCGCGTTCTAAAAAACAAATTAATGAAATACCACTGCAAAACAGAGAGCCTGTTAAAGTTTATATTTTAAACAGACTACTTCTAAATTAATCTTGTTTAATTTTCTACTTTGGTAACTATAAATTCTTAATTTCACCGCTCATAAAAATAATCCAAAATCTCAATCAATCAAAATGGCTATCAATCAAGAACTAAAAGACCGTAATCAAAATTTATGTGAATTGTGTAATGTCGAAAACATGACAATTACTTATACTGTTAGCCCAAAAAATGATGAAACAATCGAAAATCAAGTTGGGATTTGTAAAACTTGTAACGATGCTATTGAATCTGAAAGTGCTAGTTTTCATTGGCGTTGTTTAGAAGGAAGTATATGGAATCCTGAATCAAGTGTTCAAGCATTAAGCTATCGTATTTTAAATAAATATAAAACAGAAGATTGGGCAAATAATTTAATCAACACTGTTGATCTCGATGAAAATACAATACAATGGGCGTTAAGTGCCTTTGAAGTTGCTGATGTTCACAAAGATGCCTATGGAAATGTATTAGAAAATGGAGATAATGTAGTTCTAACTCAAGCTCTTAATGTAAAGGGAACTAATTTTACAGCGTCAAAAGGCACAGTTGTGAAGAAAATTAAATTGGTACATGATAATCCTGAACAAATTGAGGGTAAAATTAACGAACAAACAATTGTAATTTTATGCAAGTTTGTCAAAAAAGGATAAGCTAAGGACAAGTATAAATTTCCTACATACCATAGATTATGGATCAAAATATGAATTAGTATTTTTTTATGTAGAAAAAGTTTAAGGAACGAAAAGTTATAACCGTTTCCCTCCGACAAGGAGAGAAAAGATTGATTGGACTATCTTTAAAATTGGTATTAGTTTTTAAATCTGTAAACTAGGCTCCTGAAAAATTTATTAATAAACAAAAAAGCTCTGCAATTTCTTGCAGAGCTTTCGATATAAATTTACCGCTTAATTATTTTTTCAAATAATCAGCAACTAATTCGTTTTGTACAATTTCCTCACGGAATGCATAAGCACCAGTCTTTGGAGATCTGATTACTTTAATCACTTTTGTAAAGCTATTTCCTTTACCAGTTTTTAGGGTTGCAACTACTTTCTTTGCCATTGTATCTTAGTTTTAATGGATTATTTAATCTCTTTATGAGTTGTCATTTTTTTCAAGATCGGGTTGTATTTTTTCAACTCAATACGATCAGG
>JANXRU010000058.1 GCA_025356715.1 Bacteroidota bacterium | reverse complement strand
AAAAGCGACATTAATAAATAATCTACTAATTGATGTTGGCCAACTAAATACTGTGCTAATTCAGCTTTTATTTTTTCGATTTTTTGTGTTAATTCTGTTAAATCAATTCGTGATTCAAAATTCTCCATTATCTTATACTTTTTTGTTTAAAATTAATAATTCTGTTGTTTAGTTCAAGTAAATCTTGTTCGGTCAAGCTAGGCGCCAATTTTAGGTTTTCGCAATAGGAAAATAATTTTTTTACAGCCTCTAAATCCACACCGCTCAATTGATGAATTGTATGATAAAATTCATCGTTAATAGCATTTGTGTTTACCGAAAATTTCTTGCGGATATCAAAATAAAAATAATTAATTTTTTCTTCGGCAATGTGCTTGTGATTTTTGGAGTTGAAATATACATGGCTAATTACATCCACAAACTCTAACGTAGAATTTTGTAACGGTCTTATAATTGGTATAGCTCTTTGTTTACGCTTCATTTCAAATATCATAAAAAACAAAAGACCAATGATTGCTATGCAATAACCCATATACAAGGCATCATTACTTAATATAAAATCAAAAATACCTTTATCTTGATGACTATAAACTTTATAATTTTCGTCCCAAATAATCGTTTTGTTTTTTACTTTACTTAGTAAGGTATATACATAAAAACGATTATTGTTATTAACCATAAGTAAATTACCAAATACATCTGGAATAGAACTCAACAACAGTTTTCCTTTACCGATAGAGGCTTCTAAAAGGACTGCTTGATTTTTTTTATTAATAGAACTTACTTTAAATAGCGTGGTGTCAAATTTCAAAAAATAGCTTTCGGATGCTGCAGTTGGGTATGTGTATGATTTTAAAATATTGTTTTTAGCTTGCGTATAGTGTATCTCAAAGGCTCGTTTTTTTAGTAGCGAGTCGAGGTTTGCAGGCTTGGTTTCCCAATTGTATTGAAAAGCAAGGTTAAATGTATCTTTCAGAGACTTACTAAAATCGCTGCCAGAAATTAAAACAGTATTTCCTTTTTTTAAAAAGCTAAATAAACTCGTTACATCTATTTTAGAGAAAGTAATATTGTCATCAATAATCATGAGGGTTTGATTAGACTCCGTTATATCAGCATTTAAGTTATAGAGTGTTTGTTTGTTGGTAGTAATTTTTTGCGCATAATTCTTTTCCAATAAATTAAAAACAGCGTAACAACCAAAAGGGATTTTATCTTGTTTTAAATAAGTATGAGCCCAGTTTATAGGCTTTGGTTGCATATATTGCAAAACTATTACCGCTATAAAAATGAGCGTTAATACGATATAATATTTTCTATTTCCTTTAAACAAACGTTTTATTTTATTTACTGTTTAATGCGTATTCAAACGCAATAAATTGTTTTTCTAATTTTTCATAATCTATTAAAGTAATATCGTATTTACCATACCAAACATAATCGTAAATATGGCTAATACCTTTAAAAGCTGATTGATGAAGCGATTTAGATAATTCAAAGCCATAATCAATATTAGTTTTAAACGGTTCATACTCGATTATTTTTTGATCGTTAAGTGTGTTTAATTGTTTTAAATAATACCAACGAATGGCTAAACGATAATCCTTGTCATCAATTGCTTTTTTAATACGCGTATTAAAATCAATACTTGAAATATCTTCCTCTACATCCGAAAAATCAAAGGCAGTGGCTTTAGTATTACCTCTCAAAAAGCTTGTAAATTCAGTGCGAGTGAGTAGCCATGCAACCACTGCTATTCCTACAATAGCTAATGCCCATAAAAAAACAGAAAACATAGTTTGTTTAGAATTTTCGCTTGAATTACCAAAAATTAAATCTGTTAGCCAATTCCAAAAACGATCCCATAGGCTGTCTTGATCTTTGTTTTCAACCTTTTTAGCAAAATCTAAATTAACCTGACTAAACACTTTTTGTTCCTGAGCTTTAGTTGGCAGTATTGTTTTTACAATAACGGAATCATACGTAACGGTTTGTGTTTGCAAAGCACTCCATAACTTT
>JANXRU010000014.1 GCA_025356715.1 Bacteroidota bacterium | reverse complement strand
GAAGTTGATATTTATAATCGTTGGGGAGAAAGTATGTTTCATTCAGTTGGATACTCTACTCCTTGGGATGGAACGTATAAAAACGAGAAATTACCAGTAGGAACGTATTATTATGTATTGAATTTAAATGATCCCAATATTACAGAACCATTTAAAGGTGGTATTTTATTAATTAGATAACATGAAAATAAATAAAAATATACTATTTTTTATTTGGAGTATTCTTATTCTTCATTCTTTGTGTTATGGCCAACAATTACCAATTTCAACAAATTATGTATTAACGAATTATGCTTATAATCCTGCAGTTGCTGGTTCTAAATCTGACGCAGTTGCTACTATAAACTATCGTAATCAATGGGTTGGATTTACTGATGCACCAAAATCTTATTTAGTTAGTGCTCATAGCGGTATAGGGAAACAAAAGAAAGTTGGGTTAGGTGTTTTGATTAATTCGGATAACGCAGGATTAATAGGAAAAACATCAGGTTATTTAACGTTCGCTTATCATATAAAATTAAATAAAACGTATAAATTGGGTTTAGGAGTTTCATTAGGGATGGTACAGTATCGTATTAAATTATATGATGCAAAAGTTGCTGATGCTGGAGATGAATTATTGACAGGAAATGTATTAGCGAATAATGTTTTTGATTCGAATGGTGGATTATACTTATACAGTGACAAATTATTTTTTGGAGCTTCAACATATCAATATTTAGGTAATAAAATTTCATTTAAAGATTCGAAAAGTACGTTAGCTCCTCATTATTATTTTACTGCTGGTTACACGTTTAAAGTATCAAAAACTATTTCTGTTCAACCTTCCGCATTGCTTAAATTTAATAGCCCAACTCCTTTACAACCTGAATTTACGGTTCGTGGTTTATATAAAAATTTATTTTGGGTTGGAACTTCTTTGCGTTTGAACGATGCTGTTAGTGCATTAGCAGGTGTAACGATTAAAGATAAATTAACAATTGGTTATGCATTTGATTTTCCAATTACTAAACTAAAATCATACACGAGCGGTTCTCACGAAATTGTTCTATCGTATCAATTCATGAAGGCTAAAAAGAAACTGAATACTGATGAAGTTGAGTTAAATGATATTGATAATAGTATTAAATCTAAATTAAAAAAACAAAATGAAGAAGGTACTAAGTAGACTGATATTGGTTTTGTTAATTGGTTGTAGTCAGCCAATACTGTCTCAGATTGATACGGTATTTTGGTTTGCGGCTCCTTGGGTAACAACTGGACATGCAAATAATATTCCATTAGTTTTACGGTTATCTTCTTTTGGAAATCCAACTACCGTTAGGGTTAGACAACCGGCATCTACTTTTGATACTACATTCGTCATTCCTGCTAACTCGTTAATTTCTGAGTCTTTATCTCATTTAGTTAATTTAATTGAAAATACTCCTGCAAATTCTATTTTAAATAGAGGATTAAAAATTACGGCAAATTTTCCAATTACAGCTGTTTATGAGGTAGTTACTGCGGTTAATAATCCTGAAACCTACTCTTTAAAAGGACAAAATGGTATGGGTAAGGAATTTTTATGTCCTTTTCAAACCAGATCCGATAATGGTCCTTATACTCCAACTCCAAAATCACAAATTGATATTATTGCTACTCAAAATAATACGGTCGTTTGGATTACTCCAAAATGTAACATCATAGGGCACTTAGCTGGAGTTACTTATTCAGTAGGATTAAATGCAGGGCAAACATATGGTATTGAAAATGTTACAAGATTTGCTTCTGTTGCTGGTCAAAATTTAAGTGGTACAATTATCGTTTCGGATAAACCAATATCAGTTACGGTTACTGATGATTCGGTGCATGGTGTTTCTGGATGCTATGATTTAATGGGAGATCAAATTGTGCCAGTTGAAGTAATAGGCACTCAATATGTTATAAATAAAGGGGGGTTAAGTGCAGGTGAAAATGAAGGCGCCTATGTTGTAGCTACTCAAAATTTCACTCAATTAACAATTAACAATGGGGTTGGTACCACAGTAGTTCTTTTAAATAAGGGTGATACTTATTATTACTCAGTTACTCAACCATTAACCTATATAGTTGGGGATAAACCAATTTATGTGATACATGCCAGTGGATTTGGCTGTGAAATGGGCGAAGCTATTATTCCACCTTTAAATTGTGCAGGTTCAGATCAAGTAAGTTTTACAAGAACGAATACTCAAACGTTTATTTTAAATATTTTATGTAAAACAATTGCAACAGGTAATTTTTTATTAAATGGTAGTAGTACGTTGGTTCCAGCATCCTCATTTACAGTAGTTCCTGGAACAGGAGGATTATATAGCGGAGCTCAAATTAATTTTTCAACCGCACAATTACCTGTTGGAATAACTAATTTATTAAAAAACACGAATGCTACTGATAATTTATTTTCAATGGGTGTAATTAACGGCGGCGCTAGTAGTGGATGTTTATATCATTATATGTCTTCATTTCTTAGAAAAGTTTATACTGATGCTGGTGTAGATCAAAGTATTTGTTCTCCATCAAAAACCATTTCTTTGGTTGGAACAGTTACTGGTGGCTCAACAACTGGTATATGGACAACACCTAACGGTACAGGTACTTTTGGAAACGTTACTAATTTAAGTACAACTTATACTTTAAGCACAAATGATTTAAACCAATCTCAAATAAAATTTATTCTTGCTTCAACAGGAAATTGTACTCCAGTTCTTGATACATTAGTTTTAAATGTTTTCAAATCTCCAATTGTTGATGCTGGAAATGGGAAAACACTTTGTAAAAATAATATTTCTTTAATACCATTAAGTGGTACTTTACAATTAGCAGCTGGAGCCAATTGGACTAGCTCAGGTACTGGTTCATTTGGAAGTGTAGGATCTTTAGTAACTACTTATTTACCTTCTATTTTTGATTTAACCAAAGATTCTTTAACTTTAAAATTAACATCCATTGGTAGTTTAAATGGTTGTCCTAATAAATATGATAGTTTAAAAATTTATTTTACTAAAGCTCCAATTGTTGTTGTTGGTCCTGACGCTTCTGTCTGTGCTAATAATGCTTCTGTAGCTATTAGTGGCTCTGTAACTGTTGGGTCTACAACTGGTATTTGGTCTGGTGGTATAGGAACCTATAATGCAAGTAATACTTCTTTATCAGCAATCTATATTCCTACACCTGCAGAAATTACAGCTGGATCCGTAAATATTATTTTAACATCAACAAATAATGGTCTTTGTAAAGCAGTAAAAGATAGTTTATTAATTACTTTTACGAGTGCACCATCAGTGAATGCTGGAGCTGATTTAAATTCTTGTAGGAACAATCCTTCAACTATACTTTCAGGTGTTATCTTAGGCCCAACAAGTACTGGTATTTGGGCTGGAGGAACAGGAACATTTACTCCTAATAATACAGTTTTAAATTCTTCTTATAATCCTAGCGCTGCAGAATTAGCTGCAGGATCAGTGACTTTAACGTTATCTTCAACTTTAAATGGGAATTGTAATCAAGTAGCCGATAATATCGTTATTCATTTCACAAACCCACCAACAATTAATGCTGGATTAGATTTAACAGCTTGTAAAAATAATATTTCAACCGTTCTAGCTGGAATAGTGGGTGGGCCAACAACTACAGGTTTGTGGTCGGGAGGCTCTGGAACCTATAATCCAAGTAATACTGTTTTAAATGGTACTTATACACCTAGCGCTGCAGAAATTACGGCGGGATTTGTCAATTTATATTTAACATCTACAAATAATGGAAATTGTAATCAAGTAAAAGATACCGTTAAAATAATTTTAACTAATGCTCCAACCGTTAGTGCAGGAACTGATATTTTTTCTTGTATTAATAATATTAATAGTGTTATTAATGGTGTTGTTTTAGGCCCAACCTTAACTGGAATATGGTCTGGTGGTTTAGGTACGTTTAATCCAGGAAGTTCAGCATTAACGTCTACATATACTCCCACCGCAGCTGAAATAGCATCAGGGTCTGTAAAATTAATTTTGACATCAACAAATAATGGTAACTGTAACCAGGTAAAGGATAGTGTATTAATATTTTTTACAACAGAGCCTATTGTTAATGCTGGTGTTGATTTAAACTCTTGTAAAAACAATCCTTTAACTTCTTTATCTGGTTTAGTAAATGGAGCAACCACAACTGGTATTTGGGCTGGCGGTACAGGAACTTATACTCCGAGTAATTCATCTTTAAATGCAGTATATAATCCTAGTGTAGCTGATTTAGCTACCGGCTCAGTGACATTAACATTGTCTTCAACATTAAATGGTAATTGCAATCAAGTTTCTGATAATATTATTATAAATTTTACAAATCCACCAATCGTAAATGCTGGATTTGATCAAACGCTTTGTAAAAATAATGTTGGAACTATTCTAACGGGATTAGTTGGAGGAGCAACAATAACAGGAATTTGGTCGGGTGGGACAGGAACATTTAATCCAAATAATGCTGTTTTAAATGCAACATATACGCCTAGTGCAGCTGAAATGTTGGCAGGTGTTGCAAATTTGTATTTATCATCCACTAATAATGGAAATTGTAATGTTGTAAAAGATACAGTTAAAATTATATTAACTAATGCTCCAACCGTAATTGCTGGAACAGACATTTTTTCTTGTATTAATAATGCTAACACCGTTTTAAATGGAATTATTTCTGGACCAACAACGACGGGTATATGGACTGGTGGTTTAGGAACGTTTAATCCAGGTAACTCTGCGATGACAACAACTTATACTCCCACGGCTGCAGAGATTGCTAGTGGTTCAATCAAATTATATTTAACTTCCACTAACAACGGAAATTGTAATCAGGTTTTAGACAGTGTAAATATTAATTTCACAAGTTCACCTGCAGTTAGCGCTGGCTCAAATTTAACAGCTTGTAAGAATAATCCAAATGTCATTCTTGCTGGTTTAATTTCTGGGCCAACTACTACAGGTATTTGGAATGGTGGTTTAGGAACTTATAATCCTAATAATACTGCGTTAAATTCATTATATACTCCAAGCGCATCAGAAATTGCTGCAGGATCAGTTACATTAACATTATCATCTACTGTAAATGGAAACTGTAATCAAGTTGTTGACACCGTAATTATTACAATTACAAATTCACCGTTTGTTAATGCAGGTGCTAATTTAACTCCTTGTAAAAATAATGCAACTACTGTTTTATCTGGAGTTGTTTCTGGCCCCACAACTACAGGCAATTGGACAGGCGGAACAGGATCATACAATCCAAGCAGCGCTGTTTTAAATGCTACATACACTCCTAGTCCAGCAGAACTTGCAGCTGGTTTTGCTAATTTATATTTATTATCTACAAATAATGGTGCATGTAGTCAGGTGAAAGACACTGTATTAATAACCTTCACTGGTTCTCCAATCGTTAATGCTGGTCCAGATATTTCTGTTTGTGCTAATAATCCAACTATTACTATTACAGGGTCAGTTTCTGTTGGCTCAACAACTGGTATATGGAGTGGAACAGGTTCAGGGCTATTTACTCCGATATCAACATCGTTGAATGCAACTTATCAATTAAGTCCGTCTGATATTGCGCAAGGAAGTGTTATTATCAAGCTTACATCTACTAATAATGGAAATTGTAATTTAGTATCAGATAGTCTAATTGTTACAGTTACCCCTTCACCAACTGCTGATGCTGGAATTAATGACACTATTTGTTCTACTAATGTTTTTCATCCTGTAAATGGAGTTATTGGAGGTGGTGCTAGTGCAGGAATTTGGTCAACTATGGGTAACGGTTTGTTTGGTAATCCAAATAATTTATCTACAATTTATACATTAGGGCAAGCTGATACGCTTGCAGGACAAGTTCAACTGATTTTAACGTCAAGTGGAGGAAATTGTTTACCAGAATCTGATACTGTTTTAATTGTAATAGGTAAAGCTCCAGCAGTAAATTCAGGTGCAGATAAATTAGTTTGCGATAATCAATTAGTCTCTCTAAATGGAACGGTTTTAGGTATTACTTCAACAGGAATATGGAGTACTTTAGGAACAGGTGTTTTTGCACCAAATGATTCTACATTATCCACATTCTATCAGCCTTCTCTTTTAGATTTAGTTACCGGTTCTGTAAGTATAGTCTTATATTCAACTCATAATAAAGGATGTAGCGCTGTTTCGGATACCGTGAAAATAGCGTTTAAGGCTTCACCAATTGCTGATTTTTTAGATAATAATGATTGTGCTAAAAAAGCAATTCCATTTACAGATCTTTCAACTATCACATCAGGTTCAGTAACATCATGGTCTTGGAATTTTGGTGACGCAGTTACATCAAATTCTATTAATCCTGTCCATACTTATACTAATCCTGGAACATACACAGTTACACATGTGGTAAATGGAAGTACTGGCTGTACGGATACGATGATAAAAACAATTACTATTTATTTTTTACCACAAGCTCAATTTTATGAAAATACACCTTGTGTTGGAAATTTAACTCAGTTCCGTGATTCTTCAAAATCCGTTTCAGGTAATATTACTTCTTGGAATTGGAATTTTGGTGATGCGACTTCTTCAACTTTACAAAATCCTGGACATGCATTTAGTTCTGCTCAAAATTACACAGTATCCTTAATTGTTACAAGTGCATTTGGTTGTAAAGACACTATTAAAAAAGGGGTTACTGTTATTTCTGGTCCGACTGGAGCATTTAGCATAAACCCGAACCCAGTGGAAGCTTTAGAGAATGCATCATTTACTGATTTAACTACAAGTCCTACAGCTATCACGAATTGGTTTTGGAATTTTGGTGATGCAACAGCTTCTAATCTTCAAAATCCGGAACATAGTTTTAATTCTGTTGGAGATTTCAATGTGATTTTAGTTGTAAAAGATATTAATGGTTGTATTGATACTGTTCGTCAAGAAATTACGGTTATTTCTTTACCAGAAGTGCCAACTGCATTTACTCCTAATGGCGATGGACAAAATGATTTGTTTTTAGTAAGAGGTGGTCCTTTTAAAACAATCAATGTTCGTATCTATAATAATTGGGGTCAACTTATTTTTGAAACAAATGATCAATTAGACGGTTGGAATGGAACCTATAAAGGTGTAGACCAGCCAATCGGTGTTTTTGTTTGGGTTGTAGAAGTTGAGATGCTAAATGATAAAATAATTAAGAAAACAGGAGATGTTACCTTGTTAAGGTAAACTCTTAAAAGAATTAAAAAGTGGATTCAATAAATTCAAGAATGAAAAAAAATCTTTACATATTTATTTTAGCTATCATGATGATTGGTTCATCATTAAAAGCTCAAGATTTTCATTTATCGATGTATGATGCAGGTCCTTTATTTTTAAACCCAGCAATGACTGGTTTAGTCGATGGTAATTTTAGAATTCATGGTCAATATCGTAATCAATGGAATTCTGTTGCTTTTAAACCTTATAACACAGCCTTAATAAGTTTAGACGCTCCGAAAGGGAAATGGGGGTTTGGTGGACAAATTATTAATATGCGTGCAGGTATTGGAAATTATAATGTATTGCAAGGTTTATTATCTGTTTCTTATGCCGTACCTTTAGATAAACGTAAGAATAATAATATTTCTTTTGGTATTCAAGCTGGAGCAGCTCAAAAAACAATCGAAGCTGGATTGTATACTTTCAATAATCAGTATACAACATCAGATGGTGGTTATTTTGATAAATCATTAACATCAGGAGAAAGTTTTAATAAACAATCTTTTGTTACACCTCAAGTTAATGCTGGTTTTTTATATTATAATGCAAAACAACAAGCTCGCTTAAATCCATTTTTAGGATATTCAGCTTTTAACTTAACTAGTCCAAAAGAAACTTATTTTAATTCAACTAACAAATTACCAATTAGACATTATATTCATGCTGGTTTAAGAATTAATGTCACTGAATTATTTTATGTGTTACCTAAAGTGTTAGTTATGTTACAAAAAAATGCTTCAGAACAATTGTATTCAGTTGATTTAGGTTATTTTTTAAAGCAATCAGATTTCTATTTATTGGCTGGTGTTAATTACCGTTACAATGATGCAACTGTTTTTTATGTAGGAGCTAAAAAATCAAGCTTTACTGCTAAAATTGCCTATGACGCTAATGTGTCTAGCTTAAAAGACGTTTCAAAATACAGGGGTGCGTTTGAAATTTCATTAACCTATGTTGGTTTAAAATCAAAATCTAAAGAATTGCGCCATTGCCCGAGATTGTAAGTCTATGAAAAGAATTATTTTATTATTTGTTGTTTTAGCGTCTAGCAATATTTACGGACAATCTAAAAAATTGTGGTTAAAATTGGGTGATGATGCCTTTAATAAAAAAGATTATACCACCGCTATCAACTATTACACAAAAGTATTAGATGACACCACTGTTTTGGCTGAATTGGTTTTGCCGTATGAAGTTCAAATTGTTAATTTAAAATCAAAAGAGTTTAAGCAAGATACAGTTAAAAGAACAACACCCAAACCGGCTGCAAAAGTTTCAAAAGCAGACTATTTAAATCACCAATTAGCTTCAGCGTATCGTTTAAATTTTGATTATTTAAATGCTTCAACTTATTACAAAAAGGTTGTTGATAATGGTTCATATCCTAATGATTTATATTATTATGCAACGTCTTTAATTAATTTAAAAAATTATAAAGGTGCTATGCAAAACTTAGAGGTACTGATGAGTAAGGTTACTAATGATACTCTAAAAGCGGCTATTCAAAAAAACATGAGTTCTTGCTATTTTGCGTTGGATACCAATAGCTACAAAAATATGATTATTGTTAAAAAAATGGATACGATTGTTTTTAACAGAGGTACTTCCAGCTTTGCTCCAATGTATTATGGAAGTTCTTCCAAATTACTATTTACCAGTGCTCGTAAGGGAGGTGTAGTGATTGATCCCGAAAAACAAGATTCAAGATATTTATGTGATTTATATTATACGGAATTGAAAGATACTGGTTGGATGAAACCTGTGAATTTTGGACGCCCTGTTAATACTGCTTTACATGAAGGTTCATGCGTGGTATCATCTGATGATATTATGTTTTATACGCGATGGAGTGATGCAAATAGAAATGAATCATTTATTTATATGGCAAAAATGAAAGATGGACTCTTTTATGAAGCTTACAAATTAAATGAGACTGTAAATAAAGTAGGTTATAAATCGATGCAACCATATGTTTCCTTTGATGGAACAAAATTATTTTTCTCATCTAATCGCCCAGGAGGAAAAGGAGGATTTGATATTTATATGTGTAATATTGATGAGACTGGAATGACTGGTGAAGCTAAAAATCTTGGTAGTCCAATTAATACGGCTGGAGATGAAGTTACCCCATTTTATCATACCATTTCTAGCACTTTATTTTTTAGTTCAAATGGAATGGTTGGAGTAGGTGGATTAGACGTTTACAAAAGTTCGTTGAATGTAGATGATTCTGTTTTTGCTATGCCAAAAAACCTTGGAAGACCTATTAACTCAAGTAAGGACGATGCCTATTTAATTTTAGATAGAGTTCAAACTAAAGGTTATTTTGCTAGCGACAGAGAAGATTGTCCTGGTGGAAATTGCTATGATATTTATGAATTTGAAAATGAACCTATTACTTTTGATATCAGTGGTTATGTGTTTGATAGTGAAACTAATAATCCTATACAAAGTGCCCTAGTAACTGTTAAAGATGTTCACAACGATGCAGAACCTTTATATTTAATTACAGATGAAAAAGGATTTTATTCGAGCCCATTGCTTGAAAACATGGAGTATTTTTTGAAGGCACAAAAGAAAGGTTATTTTGCTGATGCTGCAAATGTGGCAACTAAAGGCTTAACGGAAACTACCCATTTAGAAAAAGACTTCTTTTTAAATAAAATTCCTGAAGGAGATGTGGTAATTGAAGGGGTAGAATACGATTTAAATAAAGCAACACTAAGACCTAAGTCCTTAGAAGTCTTGGATAAAATATTTGATCTTTTACAATTAAATGAAAACTTAAGTATAGAAATTAATTCTCATACTGATACAAGAGGTAGTGATAAATACAATATGAAATTATCTCAAGCACGAGCAGAATCGTGTGTGAATTATTTGATAAGTAAAGGCATTGCTGAAGAACGAATTACTCCAACTGGTTATGGAGAAACAAAGCCTTTAATTTCTGATGAAGAAATTGCAAAGATGGTTCCTAAGAGTGAAGAATTTGAAGCAGCGCATCAAAAGAATAGACGTACCGCTTTTAAAGTGACAGGTGAAACCGCTTTAAAAATTATTGTAAAATAATTTAATAAGTTTCGAAACACTTATACGTTTGTATTTCCTTATCATTATTGATCCTACATCGTATGTGTAATCATTTTTTTTATAGGAAAGTAATTATAGCTCATTTTTAAATTTTCAAGAAGTATTTTATTATATAATTTCGCCAGCGAAAATAACTAATATACTATGAAATAGTCATGTTGCCATCAGTGCAAAACAAATGAGGTTAACATGACCAAACCATATAACAACTAATAATAATAAATTAAACCTATGAAAAAATATTTTTTATCAATTGCAATCAGTTTAATCTTTTTTAAATTATCAGCACAAACTTGTAAAGAGGTGATTGGCTATTATCCTAACTGGCAATGGTACGATAGAGCAAAATTAATACAACCAACAAGTATTGCGTATTCCAAATATTCAATTATTAATTATTGTTTCTTTAAACCAGAAGTTTCTGGTTTAATATCTAATACAGATGCTTGGGCTGACGAAAATTTATTACAAGGACAAATTAATTGGTCAACATCTCCTACAAGTTATTACCCGAACACATCTATTGTTGATTTGGCTCATAATGCAGGCACTAAAGTAATGGTATCTATTGGAGGATGGACCTTGTCTGACAATTTTCCTAGCATAGCTGCCAGTGCATCTAAGCGTGCATTATTTGCCTCTGAATGTAATCGCTTATTGAAATTTTATAAATTCGATGGCATTGATATTGATTGGGAATATCCTGGCTACGCTGCTCATTCAGGAACTGTTGCTGATAAACAAAATTTCACGTTACTATTACAACAAATAAAAGATTCCATTACTGTATTAGGAATTCAAAACTCTAAAACTTATAAATTATCTGCATGCTTTAGTGCTGATCCTGTTAGGGCTGCTGCTATAGAATGGAATAATGTAACACCAATTTTAGACATGGTTAACTTAATGTCTTATGATTTTTTTGGTGCATGGGATTGTTTAGCAAATCATAATTCCCCTTTATATGCGCCAACATCAGGTGATCCAACGTTTAATATCCATAGTGCTTTTTCAATGTTAACTAACACTTATAGCGTACCTTCAACTAAAATTAATATTGGTACTGGGTTTTATGGTCGTTCTCAAACAGGAGCAACAGGTTTGCATCAAGCTACTAATTGTGGTGTAGATAATATTACTTTTTCATTAGATGCAGGCTCACCAACTTATTACAATATCGCTAATCAGTTATCATTGTTTGATTACTATTGGGATAATACAGCTAAAGTTCCTTATTTAATTGGTAAGCCATCTGGCGCAGCGGCAGGAACATTTGTATCATATGATAATAAAAAATCAATTGCGATGAAAGCGGATTATATTAAAACACATAATGCAAGAGGAACGATTATTTGGGAAATTACGGGCGACTATATAGAAACAGCTGTTGGTTCAGGAATAATTGCAGGAACACCTTTATTGGATACTATGAATTATGTGTTTTGTAATACTGTTGCTACATCTATAAATGATAAATCTATAAATGATTTTCAGGTATCGCCTAATCCAATTAATGAGTTGCTTACTATTTATATAAACAATGAACTAATTTCTGAGGTAACAATCTTTGATAGTAAAGGTGGAATTATTTTAAATACAAATCTACATTTTGGAAATAATGAAATAAACACAAATGCCTTTGCGCAAGGCATTTATTTTATTAAAGTTCAAAATAGTGAATTTAGTTCAGTGAAGAAAATAATAAAGTACTAATTATTTTTTTAGAATCTCTTTTTTATAACTTGGTAAAAGGCTTAAAAATTGATCAACTGTTTTTTGTAAATCATTGATATCACTTCTGCCTCCAGCTGCGTTAATATGCCCGCCGCCATTGAAGTATTTACGAGCAAATTGGTTAACGTCAAATTTTCCTTTACTGCGAAAAGATATTTTAATTTTACCATCACCTTCACTAAAAAAGGCACAAAATGTAATTCCTTTAATTGAGAAAGGGTAGTTTACGATGCCTTCGGTATCTCCTTTTTGATAATCAAATTTTTGCAATTCCTTTTCGCTTAAAGCCATATATGCAGTTTGCAATTCAGGAAGAACTACCATTTTTTCAGTTAGGCAATAACCTAATAATTTAACTCGACTTTCGCTATAAGTATCATAAATAGAAGAGTGAACCGTACTTGGCTTTAATCCTGTAGCTAATAATCCTGCTAGAATCGTATGTGTTTTTGGCGTTACACTATCAAATCTAAATGAACCAGTATCAGTCATAATACCTGTATATAAACAGGCTGCGATATCTTTATCAATTAATTTTTTTCCACCCAATCCACAAATAAATTCATAAACCAACTCGCAAGTTGAGCAAGCCGCTACATCATGATACATTAATGTGGCGTAACTATCAGGTTGTTGGTGATGATCAATTAATATTTTTTTGGCTTCAGATGTTTTGATTAACTCGCCTAATGTTTCTAACCTAGATAAATTATTAAAATCTAACGTAAAAATTAGATCACTTTTAATAACGATACTCGTTGCTTTTTTTTGTTGTTTAGTAAAGGCCACTACTTTTTTGTTTCCTGGTAGCCAATGCAAAAAATCTGGATATTCGTTTGGTGTAACTACGGTTACATTTTTATCCATTTTAATTAAATAATTATATAATGCTAAAGAAGAGCCCATTGCATCACCATCAGGGTTATAATGCGTTACAATAACAATATTATTTGATTTAGCGATCAGTAACTTGAATTTCGAAAAAGAGTCTTTTTGCATGTTTAGTAGTTAAGTAACAAATTTAGGCTATTTTAATTTGCAATCGCAACAATATTTGTATCTTTGCGACCTAAAAAATAACAAAAAATGGTAGGAAATATCACCTTTACAATGCTTAAGCCAGATGCTGTTGAAGCAAACAACATCGGACCAATTTTAGCTAAAATTAACCAAGCTGGTTTCAGAATTATAGCTATGAAATATTTAAAGTTATCCAAAGAAACTGCGGGTAAATTTTATGAAGTTCATAAAGAACGTCCTTTTTATGGCGAATTAGTTGATTACATGAGCAGTGGGCCAATTGTAGCGGCTGTTCTTCAAAAAGATAATGCGGTTGCTGAATACAGAACGTTAATAGGTGCAACTGATCCATCTAAAGCTGAACCAGGTACTATTCGTAATTTATTTGCTAAATCTATTTCTGCTAATGCAGTTCATGGTTCTGATAGCGATGAAAATGCAAATATCGAAGCTAACTTCTATTTCTCTCAAATTGAGCGTTTCTAGATTTATTATAATTTAAAAAAATCCTTCATTAAATCTTTAATGAAGGATTTTTTATTTAAAGGTAATTCACTTTTTATATTAACAATCTTTGGTAAACAAACTTTCAAATACCTATTCTTAAATCAATCATTTTAACTTAATTTTAATCAACACCAATGTTGTAACTAATTCTACTTTTTGTATTATACAATGGTCGTGTTGCCGCCATTACAAAAACGAATTAAGATAACATGATTAAAATATATGACTCCCGATAACAATCGGAATAAAAAACAATAATTAAACCATATGAATTCTATGATTAAACCATTATTTGTTATTGTACTTTTAAATATGTCGTTTTCATCTTTCGCTCAAGACGAAGATGAAAAACCTAAAAAAGAATTTTGTAATGAAATTGATAACAAGGAAGCTCTTAAGTTGTATGCTAAAGGTATTGATAAAAAGAAATACACTAAGCCAGAGCGCTTAGGATTTTTGAGCAAATGTATTTCTATGGAGCCTGATTTTGCTGAGGCAAATTTTACAATGGGAAATGAAATTGTAGTTCATTGTAAATTAGAAAATAAATCCTTTAAGCCCGCAGTTCCCTATTATTATAAAGCAATAGGCGCTTGCCCTCAAATACATTCAGAGCCCTACTATTATATTGGGTTTAATTATTACGAAGAGTCAAAAAATGACTCGGCGATTAAATACCTTGAAAAATTTATAAAATTTAAAGATGATGATGATAAAAAATTCTCTAAAGATTATGAAGGAGAAATTTATCAGGCGAAAGAAATGATTAAGTATGTGAAAAAAGAAGGCGAAATTAAAAAGAAAATTGTTGCTTTTGAACCCAAGGTTGTGCAAGGAATTTCGACTCCTAAAGATGAGTATTTAGCATTTATTTCGCCTGATGATAAATTGTGTTTTTATACTCGCAAAATGCCTGTGCAAAGCAAAAATCAAGTATATGCTTCTGATAGAGAAGTAGAAGTTTTTATGGTTTCGGAACGTGATAAAACAGGGTTATTTAATAATGGAGAACCTATGCCTTGGCCTTTTAATGAGTCTGGCGATAATCAAGGGGGATGTACGATTACTATTGATAACAAAAAATTATATTTTGCGATGATGAAACAAGAAGGTGGTAATCAACCTAACTGTGATATTTATGTAAGTGAAAATGTAGATGATGAATGGAAACCTATTAAAAAAATAAGTCCTAATGTCAATCATGCTATTTATTGGGATTCTCAACCTTCAATTAGTGCTGATGGAAATACGCTTTTCTTTGCAAGTGATAGACCTGGAGGATACGGAGGTATCGATATTTATTACACACTAAGAGATCCTCAAACCGGAACTTGGTGTGTACCAAAAAATGCTGGTCCAAAAATAAATACATCAGGTGATGAAAAAACGCCCTTTATTCACTCTGATGATGAAACCTTATATTTTAGTAGTAATGGCCATATAGGATTTGGCGGTTATGACATTTACTATATCAGAAAAAATGATAAAAAGGAATGGATGGATCCTGAAAACATGGGCTATCCAATTAATACCGAAGTAGATGATTCGGGATTTTTTGTAAGTACTGATAGTAAAACAGGTTACTTCTTTTCATACAATGAAGGTAAAATGCAAGGCAAGGGAATAGGTAAATATGATTTATTTTCTTTTGATTTATATAAAGAGGCTCGTCCAAACGAAACTGCCTTTTTAAAAGGTGATGTGAAAAATAGTAACGGTGGTAAAGTGGCCGGTGGAATAGTGGAAGTAACTAATACAATTACAAAAGAAAAAACATTTGCAGTCGTTGATTCGTTTGCTGGTACTTTTATGGTAGCTGTAAATATTAAAAAGAAAGATGATTTACTGGTTACTGTAAAGAAAAATGATTTTGCTTTTTCATCAAAAATTGTTTCAGTTAAAGATCTTACTTTTAAAAGTGAACCTAAACCTATACAAATGGAAATGAGTTCGGCAGAGGAGGGGAGTTCCTTTGTATTAAATAATTTGTATTATGCCACAAATTCAGCCGATTTAAAACCAGAATCAAATGTGGTATTAGATGCTTTTGCGGAGTATTTAAAAGAAAATCCAACCATTAAAATTGAAGTACAAGGACACACAGATAATGTAGGTGCTGCGGCAGCAAACGAAGCCTTATCGGCTAATAGAGCATTTACCGTAAAAGCGTATTTAGAAGAAAAAAAGATTGATGGTAAGCGTATTTCTGCTAAAGGTTATGGATCTAAAAAACCAATTGCTGAAAATACAACGGAGGATGGCAAAGCAAAAAACAGAAGAACAGAGTTTTTAATTATTAGTAAATAATAATTTGGTTCTTCGACATTTTTAGTGGAATTGAGTTTTATAAACTAATATTAAAATATGGTATTCGTTCTTGACTTTTTTGTTTCTTTTTTCGTTAAGAAAAAAAGAAAGTAAATAAAAAAAGGAATTCCACCGTTTTTGTCGAAGAACCAATAATTCTATTTACCCTTTTATAACCCTATCTTTTATTTTTACCGCAGGATTTCCTTGATAAATACACCAAGGTAATAAATTGGCAGTGGCTACACTATTAACGGTTAATACAACATGTGAACCAACGTTTACTCCTGGGCAAACCACGCACATAGCACCAATCCAAGCGCCTTCTTCTAAAGTAATATCACCAACAATTAAATCAAATGCTACTTTTTTGTAATGGTGGTTTCCGCATAACAACATAGCTCCTTGTGAAATGCATGAATTATCTTTTAAAGTAACAGTACCTAAATTATCTATCCATACGCGTTCACCTATCCAAACATGATTTCCTACAGTTAAATTCCAAGGGTATTTTATATTAACAAAAGGTTTAATAAAAACACCTTTGCCAATTTTAGCGCCAAATAAACGTAATAAAAAAACCTTAAAATTACTGTTTGGGAAAGGCGAGTTCAAAAAGATAGCATTGGTTGTGTACCAAGCTAAACGCTTAAATGCAGTACCTCCTTTTTTATACCAATCGTTATTAAATTTAGATAAATCCGTTTTAAGTTCCATGATATAGTTATTTAATAGTATCGCAATGGCAATTAGCCTGAGTACTTAATAATTTAATATCATTAATATATGTTATCGTATCCTTATCTTCTACTAACATTTCATAACGAAGTTCTTTGTTATTTAAACTTTTCAGATAAAACAATCCATAAGGTTTTTTATGCACATCACTTAAATCATAATCCACTTCAAAGTCGCGTAATTTGGCTTTAAAACCAGCTTCTGTGAGCTTTAAACAGTTGAGTTTGCAAGCGGCTTTTTTTCCTAATTGTAAAGTTTGGTATTGAAGTTCTAACATTTTTAATTCGTTAGGGCTGGTACAGCCATTTTTACGAACAATAAAAAATAGTATGATGCAACCAGGAATAAATCCAATTAAAAAAAAACGAAAGCGTTGCGGAAAATTCATGTTATAATGTTATATTTTTAATAATTATAGTCGTTGTCACTTTTATCCCTTAAACAAACTATCTACAAATTCCGTACGATTAAACACTTGTAAATCATCCATTTTTTCGCCAACGCCAATGTATTTTACAGGAATTTTAAATTCATCTGAAATCCCAATAACAACACCACCTTTAGCCGTGCCATCTAATTTGGTTAATGCCAACGCTGTTACATCAGTTGCTGCTGTAAACTGACGGCATTGCTCAATGGCATTTTGTCCAGTACTGGCATCTAACACTAGCAATACATCATGTGGCGCATCAGGAATAACCTTTTTCATCACATTTTTTATTTTAGTAAGCTCATTCATTAAATTAACCTTATTATGCAAACGACCCGCTGTATCAATAATAACAATATCTGCATTTTTTGCTTTTGCGCTACTTAATGTATCAAAGGCCACACTTGCAGGATCTGCTCCCATACCTTGCGATACAATTTCTACACCAACACGTTGGCTCCAAATAGTTAATTGCTCCACCGCAGCCGCTCTAAATGTATCTGCTGCACCAAGAACCACACTATAGCCTGCTTTTTTAAATTGATGAGAAAGCTTACCAATAGTGGTTGTTTTACCTACACCATTAACACCAACTACCATAATCACGTATGGTCGTTTATCTTTTGGAACCTCAAATTCCACAGAATCGGTGGTATTGTTTTCGGTTAATAAAGCGGTAACTTCTTCTTTTAAAAGATTATTTAATTCGGAAGTACTAACATATTTGTTGGCTGCCACGCGAGCCTCAATACGTTTAATAATTTTTAAGGTCGTGTTCACGCCCACATCACCCGTAATTAATACTTCTTCTAAATTATCTAAAACATCAGCATCAACGGTTGTTTTACCTACAATTGCTTTTGCTAGCTTACCAAAAAAACTTTCTTTGGTTTTAGATAAGCTGGTATCAAGACTTTCCTTTGTTTCTTTATTAAATAATTTACTAAAAAATCCCATGTGATATGTGTGTATATTGCCTGTTTGTGCTTGCCTCGCAAATGTAGGAGTAAATTGTTAATTATTAGAGGATTAATGTGAAATATTAGTGGTGGAGTATTTAATCGAACCTGCGTTTCAACTTACTACTAAAATGGTTGACCCAGTTACTGAAGTCTTTCAACTCGGTACTGCAAAGGTGAAAAATGTTAATTTTTTCCCCTTATTGGCGTTCTCATTATATAATCTTCAATAAATTAAAATCCAAAATCAAGTTCACTCATTAATACATACACTTTAATAATTTTATCATTTTTCACATACTAAATGGTACTTATTTTCGTTTCTTTGTAGTTCAGTCACAATTAATTAGCATTTTTTTTGAGTAAAAGAATTTCATATATTTTAATCGCATTTTCTATTATTGGAATGTTGCGTGTTTCCGCTCAGGTTGGCCCACCATCATTGCGCTGTGCTTCTGTTAGTGTTATTAATAACATAGTACTTACTTGGGTAATTCCTGCCGACCCATCTAGTTTATTTACTAGTTACGAAATTTATTATTCTACTACGGCCAGCGCCATAGGGCCATACTCCTTGGTGGGAACGGTAAATACCTATACTCAAAATACCTATACTCATGTTGGTGCCAACGGTAGTATTCAATCTCAATACTATTATCTTGTTACCAAAAGCAATGGAGGTACTTCGGCATCCGCTCATTCTAATACTTTGCAGTCTGTATTTATGAATTTGACGGCGCCACCAAGTGGTATTAATACCTTAAGTTGGAATTCAACTCAAACGCCTTTATTACCAAGTGCATCAACAACCTACACTGTAAGCCGAGAAAATCCACCAACCGTTTGGACAACCCTTTATACTGGAGCAGGCTTTAATTATAAGGATACAATTTCTAAATGTAGTATTGTTTATAATTACAAAATTCAAACCTCCGATGCGCAAGGTTGTAACTCTCAATCCAATATTAATGGGGGGCTTTTTCATGATGGACAAGCGCCTTTATTACCTTTTTTAGATTCAGTATCTGTTAATACAGGTGGTTTAGCAACTTTAGGCTGGCAATCGTCAGCAACTTCTGGTGCTACACGATACGTTATTTATAAATTTATAGCCGGCATTTGGACAGCAATTGATACCGTAAACGGGGGAAATAATACAAGTTATACCTATACAAATTCAAATGCCGCATCTGTTCCCGAAACGTTTTGTATCGCAGCCATCGATAGTTGCAAAAATATTACCATTCTTGGTCAAGGTCAAACATCTATGTCATTAACCACCATATATGATCTTTGCTCTCGAACAGCCAATCTATCGTGGTCTGCTTACGGAAACTTACCATTAGGTGTGTTATCTTATGATATTTATTGTTCAGTAAATGGAGGTGTTTTTAATGTCATTGGCACGTCCAATAGCACCTCATTTTCGCATCCTAATTTAGCTACTGGTAATACGTATTGTTATTTTATAAGAGTTAAAAATGCCAATCAAACCATTACGGCAAGTTCTAACCAAAAATGTCTTTTAGCTAAAGCTCCATCGGGCCCAGCTTACGTCTATATCAAATCTGTTAGTGTTAATCCTAGTCACCAAGTAGAAATTACATATACCATTGATAATACAAAGGCTTATAAAGGAGCTATTTTATTTAAATCAATTGATAATGGCACTACTTATGCTCAATTAGCCTATCAGCCGTCAGTTGCTGCCACCTCTATTAAATATATAGATAAGGAGGTAAAACCAACTGACAAAAATTACTATTATAAAATCCAATTAATTGATAGCTGTGGAAACCCTGGTGTTTATAGTGACTCTTCCAAAACCATTGTATTACATGTGAGTAACGATAACCAAAATATTTTTTATAATACTCTTACTTGGGACGATTATTCTATGTGGTCAGGTAATGTAAATTCATATAACATTTACCGTGCAGTTAACGGCGTGTTTGCTCCAACACCTATTGCTAATGTGTTTTATGGCATTAGATCGTATGTAGATAATGTAGAAGATTTTGTGAAAGACGAAGGTAAGTTTACGTATTATGTTCAAGCAATGGAAGGTACTGGAAATGTTTATGGGTTTAAAGATTCTGCAAGGTCAAATTTAGCCGAAGCTTACGTTGAAGTTCATGTATTTGTTCCCAATGCCTTTTCTCCAAAAGGGATAAACGATACTTGGTTGCCTATAGCACAGTATGTAGAAAAAACAGATTACAAAGTAATGGTGTTTGATCGTTGGGGAACTAAAGTATTCGAAACCACTAATGATACTGAAGGTTGGAAAGGAACTGATACAACAGATGAAGTGTATGTGTATATTATAGAGTATAAAAATGCTCGCGGAGAATATATACAACTAAAAGGTCATTTAAACCTTATTAGGTAGAGTTCACTCAAATATATGAAAATGGTTTACTGAACTTGATTCAGTATCTGTTGAGGCACTGAATCAAGTTCATTGAGACGAAACTTTACTTTATCTATAATTAACATTATGTTAAATTGATAATTTATGATTAACGAACTTCTATCTATAATAATCACTTATTTTAAAAGTTCTTCTACAGCTATTTTGCCAACTAGTGAGCCAATGGCAACACCCATCCCTCCCATTCTTACGGAGCAAACCACATTTGGACTTATTTTTTTAATGATAGGTTTTTTATCACTTCCTACTCCCATGATGCCACACCAACGTTGTTCAATTTCAAAAGGCGTATTTGGTAGAATAACGGTCTTTAACAATTTTTCCAATTGTAACTGAATTTTTACGTTAAGTGTAAAATCAGTGCTTGTTTCAGTTTTTAAATCCAAATTTCTTCCACCACCAAATAACACGCGTTTACCAATATTTCTAAAATAATAAAAACCTTCATCGTAATGAAAAGTTCCTTTAAATTTCAAATTTTCAATAGGTTTTGTTACCAATACTTGAGCCCTGGCTGGTTTTAAATCTTCTAAATTCAATAATTCATTTCCAAATCCATTTGTTGCAACTATTACATGTTTTGAGTCTATTTCGCCAATATTTGTATTGATTTTTACTTTAGAATTAATGTCATTAATAGATTTTACTTCTATAGAATTTAAAATAATAATTCCTTTATCAATAGCCAGTTTAATTAAATTCTGCATCATTAATCCAGTATCAATTTGACCTTCTTTTTTATTTAAAATCAAACCTTGTATTTTATTGAAATTAAATCGTTTAATTCTCTTATTTTCTAAAGAATAGGTCTCTTTGCTATTTGTAAATGATTTCAATTGTTTGTTAAAATACGAAATGGATTGTGCACAAGTTTCAAATCTCTTTTTTGAATCAAATAACTCGTATCCTCCAAATTCTTTGTAATCAATATGTTTATCGCCTAATCTATTTCTTAATAATTCTAAACCTTTAATACGCATTTCAACTGTTTGCCAAACCCTATTTTCATCACTGTTCTTTATATCAGATAAAAGTTCGCTAACACTTCCAAAACAAGCAAAACCAGCATTTTTAGTACTGGCGCCATTTGGTAAAATCCCTCTCTCGAGTATAACTACTTTTGCATTTTTGTTTTTTTC
>JANXRU010000416.1 GCA_025356715.1 Bacteroidota bacterium | reverse complement strand
TACCGTCAAGTTTCCCCACTCTAAAACCTATATAAGGTAAATGATATCGATTTCCTAAGACATAGGAGCGAGTGTATCCTAATCTGAAACTAAAATATTTATTCACTGTGCAATTATATATGACTGATGTAGCAAGGCGATAAGTTTGGGTATAATTATACCCATTATCCTGGGTCATAAAAGGAGAAAACTCAACAAAGAAAACACTTTTTTTGCCAGTGTTATAAATAGCTCTGATTCCTAAAGATGTTTTACTTAAATGATGTTGAGTTGAAACCGATTCAAATAATGGAGTTACAGAGGAATAACTGCCAGTAACTAATAAATGGAAATTTGAAATTTGTGTACTGTCTTTTTTATAAAAATCTTTGGTAAAAATAGGCGCATTAAACCCAAATACAAACTGATTAATTTGATAACTCTTTAATTTTTTTGATTCGAAGGTTAAGTTATTTAAATCTCTTTTTCCAGTGCCATAATAATCTACATAAAAAGTTGTTTTAAAATAGTGTTTAGCTGGTTTAGAAACCTTTAAGCTATCATGATTTAATGCTTTAAGCTTTGTATTAATTAATACAAAGCTTAAAAATAGGTATAGGAATTTAGCAGGACTCATTATTCGGGAGAATTTCCTTTAATGTTTTTGATTAACTCTTTTTTAAATTCTTCTTCTGATTTTAAAAGTAAGGCTATTTTTTTAACGGGAATTATTTTTTTAAATTTTTCTTGATACTCTTTATAATAGTCTAATTCCTTTTGTTTTAATGTTAATTCAGCATTTAAGTATGTTTCTGCTTCTTTATCTGTTGCAAAATTATAGTTGGTGTTTTTGTTATATTGCTGCCTAAAAGTTTTTCGATTAGACATAATTTTATCTTGGTATTCATTATACAATGGCCAAAATACTTGAGCTTCTTGGGTTGTAAAATTTACTTTTTGACTAATAAATGAAACTCTTAAAGCTTCAATTTTATCGCGCTTACTTTCATTTTGAGAAACAGCAGCTACTGCTATCAACCCAAAAACAAGTAAATAAATAAGTTTAATTATTCTCATTTGTCGTGTTTTATAATTCTTCTAATAATTGATCTGTATTTATATTATCTAAAATATATTCTTCGTTTTGTTTTGAATCTACTTTTAATGCAGTTGTATTAAGTTGTTTGTTTAATGTATTTACATTTACCATTTCTATCAATTGATCATCATCAAAATTTGAAAATGATTGATGATTCACAATTTCTTGTTTTTCTAAACAAGCTAAAGTTTCGCAATTACCTGTTTGTAGTGGTTTTGAGGAATTGTAGATGTATATACTTAACCCAATAATTAAAATAAAACTAAATGTAAATGCTAATTTTTTTCCAAAAACAAAATCGATAATCGTATCAATAATTGAAATTGATTCAGTTTTTTTGGCATATAATTTATCTTTAACACATGAAGCAACAGATTCAAAATAATCATCAGAAACGATAAAAGGGTTTGTTTTATCTAGTTGATATAATGCGTTATATGATTTCAACTCATTAGCTAATTCAATTTTGTAATTAATGGAATCTATAAGTATACCTTTATACTCAGGATCCAACTCATTAAATAAAGGTTTTTTTAAAGCTTTTAATTTAGAGTATGATGATAATTCCGTCTGATATTCTAGTGAATGAGCAGTTTTATTAAAATAATTTGTTGGCGTTTTAAAAACAGTTTCTTTAGAAAAATTTTTTAATAAAGGAAATTCAGCTAATTCGTTTTCTGTTTCTATTTTAAGTTTTAATTTTTGTTCGAATGAAGCAAAGTAATCTGACGGTAAACCAAACGGATTTACTCCTTTTTTGTTAAAGGAAAAATTCGGTTCACTTTCAAAATTATGCTCTTCGTTGCGGTTCATTGTATTGCTTTGACTTATTTTATGACTTTAAGTTTAACGGGTTACTAAATATTCTTCTATTTTTTTGGCGGCAATGTGGTAAGATGCTTTTAATGCTCCTACAGATGTTTCCAACACTTGCGACATTTGCTCATAAGGCA
>JANXRU010000391.1 GCA_025356715.1 Bacteroidota bacterium | reverse complement strand
CAGGTGGGTGCTTTTACTTGCTGCAACAGCTAATTCGTCGCAACGGTTATTTTCTTTGTTGGAAGCATGGCCTTTAACCCACATCATTTTAATATGATGTTTTTTATGTACTTCTAAAAAGCGTTTCCATAAATCGGCATTCGCTTTATCTTTAAAATTCTTTTTTACCCAATTGTAAACCCAACCTAAATTAACAGCATCAATTACATATTTACTATCCGAATATACAATCACATCCGAGTTTTCTTTTTTTAAGGATTCCAATGCTACAATAACCGCAATCAATTCCATCCGATTGTTAGTTGTTAATTTAAATCCATACGCCATTTCTTTCCGTTGGTCTTTGTATTTCATTACAATACCAAGTCCGCCTCTGCCAGGGTTTCCGCTACAGGCACCGTCAGTATATATCTCTATAACAGAACTGTTCATCATTGTGGTAAATATAGTTTTTTTACGTCATTTTATGCTGGATTTTTTTTATATTTAAAGCCTATATCATACCTATATCATACCTATTATGGCTAAGAAAACAACTAAAAAAGAAAAAAGTATTTTCAACCAAAATTCTTTAAATTTCTTAAAAGATTACTTGAATAATCCATCACCAACTGGTTTTGAAACGGCTGGTCAAAAATTATGGTTAAATTATATTACACCATTTATTGATGAGCACTTTGTAGATACTTACGGAACGGTTGTAGGTGTTATTAATCCGGAAGCGCCCTATAAAGTAGTGATAGAGGCACACGCTGATGAGATTTCTTATTTTGTGCATTACATCACTAAAGATGGTTTTATTTATTTACGCCGTAATGGCGGAAGCGATCATCAAATTGCGCCATCTAAGCGCGTTAACATACACACCGATAAAGGTATTGTAAGAGCAGTATTTGGTTGGCCTGCTATACATGTGCGTGATGCTGCTAAGGAAGAAACACCAACACTTAAAAATATATTTTTAGATTTAGGTTGTAAATCCGACAAAGAAGTAGAAGAATTAGGTGTGCACGTTGGTTGTGTGGTAACTTACGAGGATGAATTTATGGAATTAAACAATCGTTATTTTGTAGGTAGAGCGCTTGATAATAGAGTTGGTGGCTTCATGATTGCAGAAGTAGCCCGTTTATTAAAAGAGTCAAAAACAAAATTACCTTTTGGATTATATATTGTTAATGCAGTTCAAGAAGAAGTTGGCTTAAATGGCGCAACGATGATAGCACACCGCATTAAGCCAAACGTAGCTATTATTACAGATGTTTGCCATGATACACAAACACCGATGATGAATAAAATTGCAAGTGGAGATTTGGCATGTGGTAAAGGCCCTGTATTATCTTATGGTCCAGCGGTACAAAATAATTTATTAAAGTTAATTATTGATGCTGCTAACAAAAATAAAATTGATTTCCAACGTCAAGCAGCTAGCAGAAGTACTGGTACCGACACGGACGCTTTTGCTTATAGCAACGAAGGAGTTGCTTCAGCTTTAATATCATTGCCATTGCGCTATATGCATACTACAGTTGAAAGCGTGAGCAAAGAAGATGTAGAAAACGTTATTAAATTAATTGTGGCTTCTTTGAAAAGCATTAAAAATAATCAGGATTTTAGATACTTAAAATAATTTGACAATTGTTTAATTAACTCATTGTCGAATTGACTAATCAATAAATGGCTATACTCGGTTCCATATTAAAACGTGCTGTTGATATTAGGGGAAAAATCCCTAAGCGGAGTAACTTTGATGTGCAACAAAAAAAAGTATTGAAAAAATTATTAAAGAAAGCAGAGTTTACAGCTTTTGGCGAGCATTTTCATTTTACCAAATTATTACAAGAAAAAAATCCAATGGATGCCTTTCAGCAAACCGTACAAATGTACGATTACAGCAGCATCTATAAACAATGGTGGTACAGGGCCATTAAAGGTGAGCCATATGTATGTTGGCCCGGACATATAAAATATTTCGCATTAAGTTCTGGAACTTCCGAAGCAGCTAGTAAATACATACCTGTTACAAAAGAAATGTTGAGGGCCTTTAAAAAGGGCAGTGTTAGGCAAATTGTAGCTCAAGCCCATTACGATTTACCGAAAGAACATTTTCAAAAAGGGATGTTAATGATAGGAGGTAGCACCTTATTAGATTTTAATGGTAGTCATTATTCTGGTGATTTGAGCGGTATTACAGCAGCTAACATTCCGGTTTGGTTTCAACGATTTTATAAACCGGGCAAAAACATTTCACGTTATAAAGATTGGGAAACTAAATTAACGGAAATCGTTAAAAATGCAAAAGGCTGGGATATAGGTGTTATTGTTGGTGTTCCTGCGTGGATACAAATTATAATGGAGCGCGTGATCGAACATTATCAAGTGAAAACCATACATGATGTGTGGCCAAATTTAAGAGCGTATGTGCACGCAGGCGTTTCTATTGAGCCATATAGAAATAGCATTGCAAAACTTACGGCTTTCCCACTCATATTTTCAGATACTTATTTAGCATCCGAAGGTTTAATTGCCTATCAAGAAAGACCTAACAAAGATAATGGCATGCGGATGTTGCTTGATAATGGCATCTTTTACGAGTTTGTTCCGTTTAACGAACAAAATTTTGATGTTGATGGTAATTTAAAACCGAATGCCCTAGCCTTAACTATTAAAGATGTTGAACTAGGCAAAGAATATGCTTTGTTAATGTCTACTTGCGCAGGAGCTTGGCGTTATTTAATTGGCGACACCATTCGTTTTACAGATTTGGAACGAGCTGAAATTGTTATTACGGGCCGAACTAAACATTATTTAAGTTTGTGCGGCGAACATTTATCGGTAGAAAATATGAGCCGTGCTGTGAAATTAACAGCCGATGATTTAAAATTAGAATTTAATGAATTTGCCGTTGCTGGTATTCCGTTCGAAAACTTATTTGCACATCAATGGTATATTGGCTCCAACAAAGCGGTTTTAGAGAATGACATTAAAGAGCGCTTAGATTTTCATTTGAAAGATATTAATGATGATTATAGAGTAGAACGAAGTGCTGCATTAAAAGATATTTTTATCAAAGTATTACCTGACAATGCTTTTATTGATTTTATGGCTACCAAAGGGAAATTAGGCTCTGCACACAAGTTTCCAAGAGTACTAAAAGGAACACTCTTAAAGGAGTGGCAAACATTTATTAATGATTATAAACACCCATTTTGATTTTAAGTTTAATATCTCAAGCTTTTGTGCTCATTGTGTTGCTAACGTTTTCGTTTGGCCCTGCATTTTTCTCTTTAATTAATACAGGGATAAAATATGGATACAAAACAGGCGCGTTTTTAGCAGCTGGCGTTGTCATGAGTGATTTTTTTCTGTGTATCATTGTTTGTTTATTAGTGCATTTCGGGATGTCCAATTTATTGCACTCGCCACAAGCGCAAACTTTTTCAGCCATCATTGGTGGTATTATTTTAATTGTATTCGGCGCATTCTTTTTCAAAAAGCATACGGTTAAAACAGACGATGCAATAGATATAGAAAATAAATTACCAAGTCCGTCTGTAATGATTCTTAAAGGATTTCTACTCAATTTATTTAACCCAACAGTTTGGTTATTGTGGCTTGCCAATGTAACAGCCATTAGCAAAACATTGGATTACTCATTGTTTAAAATGCTTTTATTCTTTAGTTTAATTTTGACAGCAGTTTTATTTATGGAATTATTTAAAGTTAAATTAGCAGGAAAAATAAAACATTTACTAACCGATAAATTAATGACAGTTATAAATTACATTACGGGTACAGCTTTAATTTTATTTGGACTCATATTAATTTATAATCATTATTTTAATAACTAATGGCAGAAGGTATTTTCGATGAATTAAGAAAAAAATTAGCGGATAGCATTGAGGCTTTCCCTTATGTATATATGTTTAAATTTATTATCAAAGCAGATAATAAAACAATGGCTTTAGTAGAAGTATTATTTGAGGATGATGCTGAAATTATTCAAAAACAATCCGCCAAAGGAAACTACATGAGCATTACAGTAAAACAAGTAGTAATGAGCATTGATGAAATTATCGCTATTTACGAAAAGGCTTCCGAAATTGAAGGAGTTATGACCTTATAAAATGATTTATTGTCTAAAAAATAATGCCTTATCTATTCAAGTAAATTCCTTTGGTGCTGAAATATGCTCTGTTATTGGAAACGAAACAAACATAGAATATCTGTGGCAAGCTAATCCACAGGTATGGGCAAGGCACGCACCTAATTTATTTCCTATTGTAGGTAAATTAAAAAATGGAACTTACTCGTACAAAAACAAAGTGTACCAATTACTACAACATGGCTTTGCACGCGATAATGAGTTTATCTGTATTAAAGAATCTGATACTGTTTTAGTTTTTGAATTAAGATCAAACGAAAAATTATTCGAAGTTTACCCTTTTCATTTCAAACTACACATCATCTATACGTTAATTGAAAACACTGTAAAGGTTTGTTATAATCTATTTAACGAAGATATGGACGAATTATTTTTTTCCATAGGTGCGCATCCTGCCTTTAACTGCCCTCTAAATAATAGCGAAGCGTTTGAAGATTATGAACTTATTTTTCCAAATAAACAGTCGTTGATAATTAGTACATTAAACGATGGGTTGATTTCTGAGCAAACAAAAACAATCGAATTAAAAAATAATAGTTTACCTGTAACCAAACAATTATTTGATCATGATGCATTAGTTTTTATCAATCATCAAATTGATGAGGTTCAATTGATTTCTAAAAAAACCAAACACGGCATTTCTCTTAAAAGTGCCAATTGGCCTTACTTTGGTATCTGGACAAAAAAACAAACGACTCAATTTATATGTTTAGAACCTTGGTATGGTATTGCTGATTTCGAATATGCGACAGGAGATTTTGTATCCAAAACAGGTATAATGCAATTAATGCCAAAACAACATTTTGAGTGTGATTTTGAAATGACATTTATGTAAAAACAGTATCTTTATCTTAAATTAATTACCACTATTTGCTAATTTCAAAACATGATAAAAATTCTCAAACAACGTCTTCAAGAGTCTATCGATTTAAAAACGAATTTACTTAACAATGCTACTATTTTAAATACAGTTGAAGCCATTGTTAAAGATATAGTGACTTGCTATAAAAATGATTGCAAAGTGCTTTGGGCTGGGAATGGTGGTTCCGCGGCAGATTCTCAGCATCTATCTGCCGAATTAAGTGGTCGTTTTTATTATGATCGTCCGCCCTTATTTAGTGAAGCTCTGCACGTTAACACAAGTTATACAACCGCAGTGGCTAACGATTATAGTTATGATATTATTTATAGTAGATTAACTCAAGCAATGGGCCGTAAAGGCGATGTGCTAATTGGGTTATCAACAAGTGGGAATTCTTTAAATGTAATAAAAGCGTTAGAAGTTGCTAACCAAATAGGAATGGTAACAGTAGCCTTTACTGGTGAAACTGGTGGCAAAATGAAAGATGTTTCTAAATACCTCATCAATATTCCTTCAAAGGATACACCTCGTATTCAGGAGTGTCATATGATTTTAGGACATACGATTTGTGAATTAGTAGAAATGCAATTATTTCCAAAACCCTAATTACCATTGCTAAAAGAAGCAATCATATTAGCAGGTGGTTTTGGAACACGTTTACAATCCGTTGTAAGTGATGTGCCAAAACCAATGGCTCCAATCAATGCGATTCCATTTTTAAATTACATGTTTGATTACTTAAAATTTTACAACATAGAACATGTTGTTTTATCAACAGGGTATTTATCTGAAAAAATTTCGGAATATTATAAAGAAGAATTTAATGGGATTAAAATTTCATATACAAAAGAAAAAACTCCTTTAGGTACTGGTGGCGGTATTCGTCTAGCAATGCTAAAGTGTGAAACTAAAAATGTGTTGGTCTTAAATGGTGATTCTTTCTTTGATGTAAATCTTAATAAATATTTCAATCAACATAGTACTTTCCACTCTGATTGTACATTAGCTTTAAGAAAGGTTGATAATGCCGCTCGCTACGGCACAATCCAATTAGGCAATATGAATGTGATTAAAAAATTTAAAGAAAAAGATAGCGTTGAAAAAGAAGGGTTAATCAATGGAGGCGTATACATTCTCAATAAAGAATTATTTTTAACTAAGACTACAGCAAACAGTTCTTTTTCCATTGAAAAGGATTTTTACGAAACAAAAATTAATGAATTAACTATTTTTGGATTCGAATACGATGGATACTTCATCGATATTGGCATTCCGGAAGATTATACAAAAGCACAAGATGACTTTAAAAGATTTAAATATTGATAATACCTGGACTTTATTTTTGGACAGAGATGGCGTTATTAATAAAAAATTAGATAACGATTATGTCAAACATTCAACAGAGTTTGAATTTATAGATGGTGTTATTCCTGCTTTAGTTTCTTTAAATAAGGTTTTCGGAACCATCGTTGTTGTAACAAATCAACAATGTATCGGTAAAAAAATAATTACAACAGAAGATTTAGAATTGATCCATAAAAATATGTTGTACGAAATTTCGTATTTAAAAGGCCGTATTGATAAAATATATTTTTCTCCTTACTTGGCTTCAGAAAACCATCCTACCCGTAAACCAGCAATAGGAATGGCTTTACAAGCGCAACAAGATT
>JANXRU010000373.1 GCA_025356715.1 Bacteroidota bacterium | reverse complement strand
GTTGCCACAAAAGTTTGAGTACAGCCTGCTAAATCTTTTACAGTTAAATTATAGTTACCTGCCGAAATATTTATTAATGGATTTGCATTGGTGTTACCTGGAGTCCAAGTAAACGTATACCCTGGAGAACCACCTGCAATTGCAGCATTAATAGCTCCATTAGCTAAAATACAGGTAGAGGGATTTGTAGAAGTAAATACAGCGGTTATACTTGATGCAGAAACTACTTGAAGTGTTTGAGATTGAATACAACCATTAGCATCAGTTACATTTACTGTGTAAACTCCACCGCATAGGCCTGAAATACTTGTTGTCGTTTGTCCACCTGGGAGCCATTTATAGCTAAGTGGCGCCGTACCTCCTATTGCAACTACAGAAGCTGTTCCATTACATTGGCCAAAACAGGTTTCATCAGTATGAGATACAGTCACCGTTGTTGCTGGCGGATTTACAAAATTAACAGTAGCTGTATTTGTACATAATTGCGCATCCGTAACTAATACAGTGTAAGTCCCTGCACCCAATCCAACAGCTGTTTGCGTTGTTTGTGGCGGTGGGCCAGTAGGTGACCATGAGTATGTGTACGGAGCAGTGCCCGAAGTAGGGGTTGCCATTGCTAAACCAGTTAAGCCACCATTACATTGTAAAACATTGTTATTAACGGTGATAACAATTGCCACCGTTTGCACTATTTGAACAGTCGCTGGCGTTGTACAGCCTCGCGCATCAACAACAGTAACGGTGTATATGCCTGGGCATAAATTTGAAGCTGTTTGACTATTACTTACCACTACCGCTGCGGAATTTGTCCATGTATACGTATATGCAAGTGTTCCTCCACTTGGGGTAACCGTTGATGCTCCTATACATACATTACAACTAGGCTTTATGCCACTAATTACAGCTAATAGTGGAGCTGGCTGGGTAACAGTTGCGGGGGCAGTTTTTATACAACCTTTACTGTCCGTTACTGTGACTATATAAGCGCCAGCACATAGCGCTGCCGTTGTTACAGAAGTTGATTGGACTGGAACAGTATTCCAACTGTAACTATATCCAGCTGTACCACCAATTGCAGTAACCCCAACGGTCCCATTACAAACCCCTGAACAAGATGTGGTGCCATTTGTAGCGGTTAACGTTAATGCTTGTGGAGCAACAATACTTAATGTTTGAGTTGTAGTACAACCATTTAAATCTTTTGCAGTCACTGTATAAACTCCTGGGCCTAAATTTGGAGTAATGGCTCCTACAAATCCTGTAGACCAAGTAAATGTATAATTAGGCGTTCCACCAACGGCAGATGATGTTGCGATTGCATTAGTACTATTAGAACATGATAATGGTGTAGCACTTACTGTAACTGTAATAGAAGTTGGAGCAGTTAATGTGATTGTAGCTATTGCGATACAACCTCCAGCATCTGTTACTGTGGCAGTTTTAATACCAGCACTCTGGCCGGGAAGCGTTAATCCAGTTGCTCCTGTAAACCAATTTACAGTATAAGCTGGCGTACCACCACCTATTACGGCTGTAATTGTAGAATTTGCTGCTCCAAAACAAGCGAGTGGCGTAGGGTTTAATGTCAATGTAATTGGATTAGGTTGCCCTAATGTAAAAGTTTTAACAGTGGTACAACCATTATTGCCTACAGAAACGGTATATACTCCTGCTGCCAATCCAGAAAATACAGGTCCTCCTACAACAGCACCAGGTGATAATGTATATGTAAATGCGCCAACGCCTCCAATTGCCGTAACAGTGCATGAGCCATTAGCTAAGCCATTACATTTTGGCTGGGTGGTAGCCGTAGTCACAGTAACACTAGAAGGTTGAGTAATACAAATGTTTGTACTACTAGCGCACCCATTTGCATCTTTAATATTTGCAGTATAACATCCAATTGGCAGTAATGATATTGTAGCCGTGCCTTGTCCTGAAGGTGGTATAGGAGACCAAGTATAACTAAAATTTGGCGTTCCGCCTGCTGGAGTAACTGTTGCGCTACCGTTTGTTAATCCAAAACACGTAATATCAGTTTTAACAATCGTCAAAGTCGTAGCTGCAGGTTGAATAACGGTAACAGTACTTGCCGTTTTACAGCCTAATGCGTCTGTTACGGTATAACTATAAACACCAGCACCAACATTATTATTAACACTTGTAGTAGGCGCAACTGGCAACCAAACATAACTATAAAGCGTAGTTCCGCCAACAGCCAAAATAGAAATGCTACCAGTAGCAGCTCCATTGCAAGTAACATTTGTTGTTGAAGCAACAGCGGTTAATGTAGTTGGAGATGTAATAACAAATGTTTTAGATGTAATACATCCAAGTGCGTCTTTTACATCCACAGTATAGTTTGCAGCACAAAGTCCAGCAATAACAGATGTTGTAGCAACTCCATTTAAACTATAAGTATATGCAGGCGTACCTCCTATTGCAGTAATTGTTGCTGCACCAATACAAACTCCTGCACATTTTAAATCTGTTTTTACTACAGTAACAGTTGTTGCCGGAGGCTGCACAATATTAGTAGTATAAGTTGCTGTACAAGTTTTAGAGTCTGTTACTGTACAAGTAACATTACCTACACAAAGCGCACTATTAACTAATGTATTTGTAGGCGCTCCGCTTGTCCAGACAAAAACATTCCCGCCATTTCCACCGTTTGGAGCAACGGTAGCACTACCAGTGCAAAGTCCATTACAAAGAATGTTTGTGGATGCTCCAGGAAGAGTTAAAGTAGCGGGCTGAACCGTAAGATTAGTAAATGTTTTTGTGCACCCATTTGCGTCCATAACATTAAATGTTGTTGTTCCTGCACATAAATTTGAAATTGAGTTTGTTGCAAAAGCATTCGTTGTAAAGGAAACTGGACCAGGTAATTGTGTCACAGAATAAGGTGAAACTCCTCCTGATAAAGATAATTTAACTGAGCCATTACAAAGTCCATTACAAGTAACATCAACATTAGCAGAAAACAGCTTATTGATTGGTGTAGGTAACGATGGCATAGATAAAGCGTTAAGGTTTGCAACTAAAGTTCCACCTGCATCGTACATAAAAATATCCAATAAATTACCTCCACATCCACATAAATTTGAAAAGACTAACGTTGGAGGTGAAATAGCATTTGTACCTGAAGGAATACATGATGCTATTGTATTAAAAATCATATCAAATGGCCCTGCGCCACAACCAGATATCCCAATAGTAATTGAACCATTACATAAATTACTACAACTTGGATTTGTAAAAGTATATGTAAGAGCGCACGCTTGAGGGGAAGGGTTAATCATTTTTGCATTTGAACCAAAACTAACCTGCGAATTAACATCAAACAACGAACGAACGTTAGAGTTGGAGATAAACGTTAAATCATTAGAATTGAAACTCACATTCTGTCCAAAAGTGACTTTGTTTTTAATGTAAAATGTAGAATGGATTGAATTAAAAATGACATTACCTGAATTTGCAACAATATTACCCGAAATTAATGAAGAGTTTGTAATATTATATTTTCCTTTATTAAATTTTAACGTGTTATTATCAGCAACTTTTACATGCAGTAAATTCCAATTTCCTTCATCAAACAAAACATCAGAGGTAACTGTATTTCTCCAAAAATTCACATTACTAAATGAAGAAGAATTTGACACAAAAACAAGATTTGAAGTGGCTTCGTAAAACGTTTTTTCATTAAGTATAAAGTTGCCAGAACAAGTTAGCGTCGAGAATTTATCTCCTGTAAAATGAATTTCTTGAGTAGTAGTGAGGCATTCTAAAGATTTAATTTGATTTATCCCTACAAGACTTACAACACAGGTGTTTAAAGAAGAATTATCATCAAATATTAAATCAGTTGAAGCTGAAGGATTTAATCCTGCAGAAAGGCCCCCACTAGTAAGAGACCAATGCTGTCTGTCATTTAAGTTACCAGAACCACCAACCCAATAAAGCGTTTGAGCATTTATAAAACAAGAAGAAAAAAGAATTAAAAGGAGTATTATTTTTTTCATAAGCAATTTACTAAAACATTGATCTAACGGACTAAAATGCGGAATCTAAAATTATTAATATTGTAAAGTTATAACACGATCGTTTTTTTACGAATTTATCATTGTTTGGGTTTCTAAAAATACAAAAAAAACACTAATATTAACAAAAAACTGTGTGAAACATAGGTTTCCATGATTAAACAAAAAGAACGTATAAAATGAATTCAAAAAATAGTTTAAATACTTGGGAAACACTTAACTCGGAACTTGTATATGAATCCGCATGGATTTCAGTCAACAAACATCAAGCCATTAATCCTGCTGGCAACCCCGCCATCTATAGTGTTGTTAATTTTAAGAATTTAGCCATCGGCATAATTCCCTTATCGGATGATGGTTATACATGGTTAGTTGGCCAGTGGCGTTATCCTCTCAATGCATATAGTTGGGAAATCCCAGAAGGTGGTGGTCCGCTAGGAGAGGAGCCAATTGACACTGCAAAACGAGAATTAAAGGAAGAAACAGGTATTGTTGCTGGGCATTTTGAAGAAATTATGCAATTGCATCTCAGCAATTCTGCTACAGATGAGCATGCTTTTGTTTTTTTAGCGAAAGATTTGTCATTTGAAGAAGCGGAACCAGAAGAAAGTGAAGATTTACAAGTTAAAAAGATTCACATCAAAGATGCTTATCAAATGGTATTAAATGGAGAAATAACTGATGCCATCAGTGTTGCAGCTATTTTCAAAGTGCGTCACCATTATTTTAAAGAAAATAAATTACTTGATTGAATAAAATTTAAACTCAGTTCGTCGATTAATATAATGCAAGGAATCATCACAAATAACTCCATTCTTACAATGGTTTAAAAGTTGTGTTTCTCCAAACCCTTTTGCTTTCAATCTTTTTCTACTAATCCCTTTAGAAATAAAATAATTTAAAACCTCATTGGCTCTTTTTTCAGAAAGCGATTTATTAAAAACATCAGAACTAGTAGCATCAGTATGAGAATTAATATCAATTTTCGTGTTTGGATTTGAACTTAATATTAAAACTAATTTGTCCAGTTTTTCCGAAATCTCATCATTAATTTTATACTTCCCGCGTCCATAGTTTAAGTTTTCTGCAACAACAACACCGTTTATCGCTTCGCTATTTTTTTCAATTTGCGCTTGAAGATTATCAATGGTAATTGCCTTTTGTTTTGTTTCAGTTTTCTCAGATACAACACTTACATTACTGGTTTCGATTTTCTTGTCGTCATTAACTTTAGATAAACCCATTGAATCTGGTTTTAAACTATATTGATTAGCCGAGGTTACACTTGTATCTATAAAATTCAATTTATCTTTTGCTTTAAACCCTAACATATCAGTTTCTTCATAAGTATTATCTCCAAGCATACATTTATCAATGTTTAATAAATTATAATGGAATTTGCCATCTTTTCTTCTAGCAATCTCTTTATAAATCCTCCTTCTCGAATCAGCTAAATATAATTTATTTACATATTCATATTTGTTTTCAGAATCTTCAATTAAAAAAGAATACGATTTATTAACGTCTAGTTTTTGTGTTTGGAATCTCCCCTCCGAATCAGTAAATACACTTTGAATCGTTTTCTCATTCTCTAAAACAGAAACACTTAAACTAGGTAAAGCCTTTTTATTTTGATCATATAAATAACCGCTTAAAGCCACCAGTAACTGTTCGTCTTTAATCGCCAAATCTTTATTAGAAGATTTATCAAAAGCCAACACATCAAAATTTAAATTATCCTGATCATCTATTGTAGTTGTTTTAATTTCTAAGCCATCTCTATTCGTTAATAAAATTTTTGCGTCTGTTGGCAAATTTTCATCATTAATATAAATTGCATAATTTTGATTTGGAGGTAGATTTCGAAAAGCAAAGCCTCCAAATTCATTTGTCGTACTACTTTCAACTATATCGCCAAATTCCGTTATAAGCATTATTTTTCTATTTGCTAAAGGGGAATTAACTTTTTCTTTTAAAAATAATTTTCCGGCTATGTTCAATGTATCTTCCTCAAATAAATCTGGCAATCCATTTGGATCAATGGGCAAACTTTTAAATACATATTTTTTCTTAACACTTAATTTATGACTAATTCTTTCTGTGATATTATCATTATTGATAATGTAATACCGTGCTTTATTTTTTAGAACTAAATCTGCTTCATCAACTTCAACCATAAATGACTTTTCCGTACTAACTATTTTAAAATCGAAATGACCAAATTGATCTGTAAAGGTGGAATCAATTTTTTCATTATCGGAATCTAATAAATATAATTTTCTACTTTTTGCAGGAGCTTTTACATTTTCTTTTAAATAAATATTCGCTGAAATTCGGGTTTCCTTCTTTAATGAAACTAATTTATAAATATCGTCCCCTCCTAATCCTCCATCTCTATTGGAAGCAAAAAATGCTATTGAGTCTTTATAAACATAACATAAACCAAAATCATCCTTATTTGAATTTGCATTCACGCCAAAATTTTGAACAAATAGCCATTGATCACCAACTAATTTACATTGAAACATATCTAAACCCCCATATCCAACATGTCCATCTGATGAAAAGCACAACGTTTTCATATCTGATAAATACGGAAACACTTCGTTTTCTGAAGTATTAACTGCTCTTCCTAAATTTTTAGGGGCTGACCATTGCCTATTCTCTTTTTCACAATAGTACAAATCTGATTTACCAAATCCGCCTGGCATATCAGATGAAAAGATTAATAGCTTCCCATCTTTTGAAATGGCAGGATGTTGAAAAGAATACCTAAAATTATTCCATTGAAAAGGCTTTGATTCCATCCATTTCCCTTTTAACTTTTGAGAATAAAAAATAGCGGGCCTATTAATTTTAGATGAATCTTTGGTTAAACGAGCTAATGAGGCATTTGTATAATACAACACTTGATCACTATCTGAAAAAGAACCAGCTCCATTTGTGCCAGACCTATTAAGCATTTTTAAATCTGAGAATTTCTCGTCTAAAAATACATTTGGAGAATTTTGCTTAAGTATTTTTCTTTTTCTAAGGGCATAAATTATTTGATTTTTTTGTACTTGATACAAATCAGTACTAACAACTTCGGCAGTATAATAAAACTCATTTGCTGCTTTAAAAGGAGAGAACTCATTCTTTTTTGAATTGATTTTTCGATAATTTACTGCGACATAATTTGTGTCTGATTTTTTCGCAAACTGATTTTTTTTACAAAATTTCAATTGACCAACAATTTTTGGGTTATATTTTTTTTCACCTTGAATCCTTTCAAATTGTGTAATTGCTTGTTCATATTTTTTTAAGCTCAATAAAACAATGGCATATTGATAAGCATCATCTACATTATTTGAATCTCTAACAACCAATTTTTTAAAGATAGGTTCAGCTAATTGATACTTTCTAATTTTCAAATAACAATCTCCTAATTTTCTGATTGTACGGGATGTCGTGTCTTTTTTAACTGCTTTTTTATAATACGGAATCGCAATTTGAAAATTTCCAATTTTATAATAATGATTTGCCTTACTTAATTGGCCATATGAATAGCTGAAAACTATACATAACAATAAAACAATTTTTATTTTTAACAACATAAAGGATTTAAATTAAAAATATCGAAATGACATCGAATTTGATTTAAAAATATTTAAATCAAATCCTAAAATAATTTCATGTGTTGGATATTGTCCAAGTGTTTTCAAATTCATAAAATAATCATAAGAATACCCTAATTTATATTTTTTATTAATCATTACTTGTGCTAAAAGTATGAGCGTATTATTAGTTCTATATCCTACACCAACCCACAATAATTCTTTAATTTTAGCATACATATTAATATCTATCGAAAGCTTATCTGCCTTAGCCCACTTCATATTAAGCGCAGGATTTAATGTCAAATTATCATTCAGTTTTATGGCACGAGAATAAATAAAATATAGATGAGGGCTTAAATTACTATTGTAATAAGTTGGGTCAGTGCTTTTTGAACTAAAGTCAAATAAATGAGTTCCACTTAAACTAATATAGCTTTTTTGATTGTTAAATAATAATCCTGCGTCAACTCGTGGCATTAAAGCTGATGTTGTTTGCAAGTTCGCAAACTTATCCATTTTGTCTTTAAATTCAACATTAAACCAATTGTACTTTATATTTGTAATACCTGCCGAAATACCTAATCCCAATTTTCCATTAGCTACTTTAAATCTATAGGCATAACAAATAGAGGCTTCTATTTTTTGATCAAACACATTTTTCTCATCTCTTAACCTAAAGCCCAAGCCCATTTTATTATCTTTTAAAGAAGTATGCAAGCAAATTGCTCCAGTTTTAGGAGCGCCATCAAAACCCGTCCATTGATTTCTAGCAGAAACAACACCGCTAAATCCACCTTTACATCCAGCGTATGCAGGATTAACTGCTAAGGGATTAAAGGGATATTGACTCAATTGATCATCTTGCTGGGCTTGTAAATTAAAGCCAAACAGAAAAATAACTAAAAAATATAGAACTGTTCTTTTTATCATTATCGTATTATTTCAACTCTTCCTTTATAGGTTTTAGCTGCAGTAGTTAAAACATAAAAATAAGTTCCATCCGTTAATGCTTCGCCCGTTTTATTATTTCCCTTAAATACTCTATCAGCATTATTGTAATCTTTTATTTCCCAAACAACTTGCCCCCATTTATTTAAAATAACAACTTCATTACCAATTGCTCTCTCTATACCATCAATAATCCAAGTATCATTATAGTTATCGCCATTTGGAGAAAAACCACTATACACTTTAATTTCACACAATACAATTTTAACACTAGTAGTATCACCTTTTATACATCCATATTGATCTGTAACAATTAAAAAACAATCGTATTGTCCTGCCAAACTTGTTGTAAAATCAGGATTAAAAATGCTACCACTATTTAACATGGTTGTTGGATACCAATTGTAATTGTATGTTCCAGCCGGAACAATATTCGCCACTAAACTGACAGGGATATTTGCGCAATTTTCATCGAGGATAGAATTAATGTTTACATTAAAATCTGGATAAAGTATCAAATTTTGAGTTTGATTTTGAATACATCCTAAAGCATTTGCTGCAGTTATCGTATAAATAACCGTTGTGCTTGGAGATGCAACCACTACTGAGCCAGAAGCACTTGATAAATTAATTGATGGAGTCCAGGTATAATTTAATGCTCCATTTACTGATAAGGTAGATGTTTTTCCTATACATATACTTGGCTGTGATGCTGATGAGGTAATTGTGTATATTGGAGACACATATACTAATACAGTATTCGTTTTAACACAACCCGCACTACTTGTTGCAGTTAATGTATATATGGTTGAAATCGTAGGCGATGAAGCTACTATAGAACTAGTGCTTGAACTCAGCGATGCTGAAGGGCTCCAAACATAGCTTGCGCCACCAGTTGCTGTTAAACTTGTTGATTTTGTTGGACAAATTGAGTTAGAAGGATTACTTGAAATGGATGTGGAAATCGTATTTACAGTAACAGCAACAGCTGACGAAAATGTACCACATGGATTAGTGCCCAATACTGTATATGTTGTATTTGAGGAAGGGGAAACAGTGATTGAACTCAAATTAGAGCCTGTGTTCCAGGTGTATGTTTGGGCTCCAAGTCCAGAAAGAATGACAGTATTACCCTTACATATTTGAGTTGATAATGGTGTAGTAGTGATACTGCTATTATAGACTGAAACATATTGAGAATAAGTTCTAAAGCAACCAGATCCATTAGTTAATATGACAGAATAATATAAAGAATTTGTAGGTGAACCAACTGTTACGGCTGTGTTTGAAGAAGAAAGTGTTGCGGAAGGAGACCAGGTATAACTAACGCCTCCACTTGCAGTTAAAGACGTTGAACTTCCGGCACAAATTGATGGAGAGCTAATAGATATTGATCCAGAAATTGGAGTTACACTTACTGTTGTATTAGATGTATAGGTGCCGCAAACATTTGTGCCAGACAAAGAATAAGTAGCGGTTACAGTTGGCGACACGTATACATATGAAGCAACAGAGCCTGTGCTCCATGTATATGTTTGCGCTCCATGCCCTAATAAAAAAGCAGTTGTTCCCTCGCAAATAGCCACTGAAGGTGAAGAAATTCCTATAGTATTAGTATACACTGTAATGTATTTTGAAGAAATAGAAGAACAGCCAGAAGCGTTACTGGTTCCTGTCAAAGTATAAACCGTTGAAGTGGTGGGTGTGATTGTTATTGAATTAGAATTTGATCCTGTGCTCCATGTGTATGTATCAGCTCCTGATACAGTTAGTGTATCCATTGTGCCAGAACAAATAACGGAATAACCAATAATGGAAAGTGTTGGAGATGGCACTGGAGCATAGTTAACAGTGTACGTTTCTGTGCTTATACATCCAAGAGCAGATGAACCTGTTATTGTATAGGTAGTACTTAATGTAGGTGTTACCGTTATTGTTGGGGATAAACCTGCCACAGGAAACATAGTTAAACTATATGGTGTCCATGTATAGTTTAAAGCACCACTTGCCGTTAAGATAGCACTTGCACCGCTACAAACCAAAGTACTACCAGAAACTGTAATTGTAGGACTAACGCCCACACTAAATGAAACCGCCGTTGTTGGAGAACATGCTGAAGGTAAATCCATTAATAATTGATATGTACCTGGCTGAGTAATTGAAACACTTTGTGTTGTTAATCCTGTTATTCCCGTTCCTGTCCATGTATAACCTGCTGCGCCAATTGGAGCGTCAATGGTTGTTGTTGTTGTGCCGCAAATAGAAATATTATTTTGCGCTTGTAATAATGAACTAGGAACGCCATCAATAGTAATAATGTTAGGTGTTACAATTGGACTACATAATTCAGCATCAAAATAACAATATCCGAAGTGACCTCCATAAATACAATGAGAAGCTAACACTTCAATAGTTACATTTGTACCAACATAAGCGCTTAAATCGAATGAGTGAGTTTCCCAATTTGAAGATAAAAGGCCAATTCCAGCACTTGAAAATGAAGCTCCAGCAGATCCGTTACAAATATTATAATAAGTAGCTGAAGTTGGAATCGTATTTCCAAATTGATCTTTTAATGAAAAATGAAAATACGATTGCTCATTGCATGGATGAGATCCGTCTTCTAAAATTACTGCGTAAGCAACGCTTAATGCAGAGGATGCGGCCGTAACTGTATAAGTTTGAGACAATTTTCTTACATAACCGTTTAAATAGCTAATTGTAGCTAAATCATAAACTGGGTTGCCTAATCTTAAAAAATCGCCACCTAATGGAGAGATCATGGAAAGTGGAACTGAATTTGTTTCAACTGCACCTGGTATCATCACTGAATACTGAGTAGTAGGGCCAAAAGCACCTAACGTTGTCATTAAGTATGAATCCGCATTCCCTGCTTCTAACACACTCCATCCTGCTGTATTACCAGTTTGAAAATTAATGTTTGTGGGTTGAGAAAATGAATTTGTGACTATACAAATTAAGAATACAAAAACAACTTTTGAATTACTAAAAATAGAACATAAACTGTTACAGTAAATTTTAACCATTCTAATTATTTTAATCTAAGGTAATATAATTTAAATAAAATCCAAAAATTCTATATATTTTTTTTGTTACCTATAACAAGGACTTTTGCAATCTTAAACATGATTAAAAAATTAAGCATTATAACTATTTATAATTTACCTTCGCTCAGTCGTTTTATAATACAATGCTATTAAATGAAAAAAATTGCCCTGTTTTGGTTTAGAAGAGATTTGCGTTTAAATGATAATGCGGGGCTTTACCATGCACTTAAAAGTGAGTGTAACGTATTGCCCATTTTTATTTTTGATAAAACGATCTTGGAAAAACTTCCAACTAAAAAAGATCAACGAGTCGATTTCATTCATCAAATACTAACTCAACTAAATGAGCAATTACAACAACAT
>JANXRU010000371.1 GCA_025356715.1 Bacteroidota bacterium | reverse complement strand
AGGGTTTTAGTTTTAAATGGTAGCCATTTGGCGGAGAAATAGGGATTCGAACCCCAGGAACCTCACGGTTCAACAGTTTTCAAGACTGCCGCAATCGACCACTCTGCCATTTCTCCAGAGAGGGCAAAAATACTATTTTTTTTAATTCCACAATAAAAAAAATTAATATTTTTTAATTATATTTATACCGTTGTACATCCCCACGCAACTTCATAAATTACCAAATATGATACGCTTTCTCTTTATTTGTCTTGTTTGCCTATCTTCCTCAATAATAGCAAACGTTACCGTGTATTTTAATTATGCTACCTTTTCTTCACCAAGCGCTAAGCCCTATCTGGAAACTTATTTAACAATCTCAGGAAATACGGTTAAATACAAGCCTATTACTGGTAGTTATCAAGCTAATATTAATATATCTTGGAGAATTTTAAAGGGCACGGAAGTGATTAAATCGTCTAATTACAATTTGCTAAGCCCAAAAGTAAGCGACTCCCTTCAAATGCCTTCTTTTATAGATAATCAGAGATTTTCACTTTCAAACGGCCAATATGTTCTGGAGTTTACTATTATAGACAATGCAATTCCAGATAAAAAAACGACACATTCAGAAAAAATCAACATCAATTTCAATCGAAACCAAAAAATATGTAATTCCGATATTCAGATATTAGAATCATTTAACAAAACGAATTCGCCTACTACCCTTTCTAAAAATGGATATGATTTAATTCCTTATACAATTAATTATTATCCCAAAACTCAGAATTCACTAAAGTTTTATTACGAAACATACAATGCAGATTCAGCGTTCGGAAAAGTTTCTAAGTTTGTATATACCTACTATATCGAAAACAGTGAAACAGCTGCTAGACTCAATACATTTTCTGGTTTTCAAAAACAAAATTCTCAAAAAGTAAACCCTTTACTAAATCAATTTGATATTACTCAATTACCAACCGGAAATTATAATTTAGTAATTGAAGTAAAAGATTCATTAAATAAAGTTCAATCACAAAAAAAATGGTTTTTTCAACGCCAAAGCGACGCTATAGACCAAACTTTAGTTCAAAAAGCGGAAAATAAAGTAAAAACAATTGAAGACTTTTTTAATCTTTTTCAATCTCAAGATTCTTTAAAACAATTTATTGAATGTTTATGGCCACGCTCTACTACAAAAGAGCGCGAATGGCAGCAAGTACAAATTGTAAAAAAAGATCCTAATTTAATGAGGAGTTATTGTGTTGATTATTGGAAAAAAGAAGCAGGCGATAGTATAGATCCCCTAAAAACATGGTATACGTATTACAAATCGGTATTAGAAGCAAACGCACTTTTAAAATGTGGTAAACAAAAAGGCTATTATACAGACCGTGGACGAGTTTATTTACAATATGGAAAACCTGACCAAAGAAATCAAATAAATAGTGAAGCAAATTCTTATCCATATGAAATATGGCAATATTATCGAATATTTGATAAAACAACTGGTAAATTTTTTAGTAATAAAAAATTTATTTTTGTAAATTTTGCTATTGCTGATAATTGTTATAAACTAATTCATAGTGAAGTCCGCGGCGAAATAAATGATGAAAAGTGGCGATTTAAACTAGTTAATCGCTCTCAGCAAACGCAAAATGTGGATGACACAAAACCTATGAATACATACGGTAATAATGCGGACGAAAATTTCAATAACCCACGTTAATCATTTATTTTGAAGAAGATCGCCGTTGTTGTTTTAAACTGGAATGGACAAAAGTTCTTAGAACAATTTTTGCCGACTGTTATTAAATATTCTTCTATTGCGCAAATTATTGTAGCTGATAATCATTCCACTGATACTAGTGTTTCATATTTAAAATCGAATTTTCCGGAAGTAATAATTATCCAAAACCCACATAATGATGGTTTCGCAAAGGGCTACAACACTGCTTTAAAACAAGTTCAAGCTGAATATTATGTTCTTTTAAATTCCGATGTGGAAGTAACTCCAAATTGGTTAGAACCCATTATTACGTTAATGGATTTAAATAAAAATATTGCTGCCTGCCAACCTAAAATTTTAGATTTTCATAAGCGTCATTTATTTGAATATGCTGGAGCTTCTGGTGGTTTTATTGATACCTATGGCTATCCATTTTGTAGAGGAAGAATTTTTAATGACTTAGAAGAAGATACAAATCAATATAATGACTCCATGGAAGTATTTTGGGCAACAGGCGCATGCCTATTTATTCGATCTGACGCCTTTTGGAAAGTAGGTGGATTTGACAACGATTATTTTGCGCATATGGAAGAAATAGATTTATGCTGGCGTTTAAGAAACATTGGGTATCAAATTTACGTAGAGCCAAAATCCATCGTATATCATGTTGGCGGAGGCACTCTGCATAAATTAAGTCCAACTAAAACCTTTTTAAATTTCAGAAATAATTTAACCACTCTTACTAAAAATTCATCTCCTAGCTTTCTATTTTTTAAAATTATTTATCGGATGATACTGGATGGCGTAGCCGCTTTTAAGTTTTTAATAGAAGGAAAAGGAAGTCATTTTATAGCCGTAATTAAAGCGCATTTTTCATTTTATGCTCAATTACAATCAACTCTAAAAAAACGAAAAGCCATGAAAGCCATACCAAAATTCATACATACAGATTCTGGTATATTTAAAAAGAACATCGTTTACCTTCATTTTATTAAAGGATTAAAAACATTTAGTGAAATTATTAAACGTGCTTAATACGTCATTTTCAACAGACCTTAGTTCATAGTTTCTTTTATACAATATAGCATTCAGCTAATCCTCTCTTAACTTTAAGACTTAATTAAAAAGTTGTTTAAACTCATGGGATTATATTCAAGAGTTAAACAAAACAAAGGCGTTCTTCTATGAAAAAAATAAAAATCGGAATCTTATTTGGTGGTCGTTCTAAAGAGCGTGAAATTTCTTTTGCCGGCGGGCGAACGGTTTATGATAACCTCAACAAATCTATTTTTGAAGCCATTCCATTATTTGTTGATTCATTTGGGAACATCGTTTTATTAGATTGGAATTTTGTTTACAAAGGCACTATTCGTGATTTTTATCCGCCAGTTGAATTTGTTCCATCGTCGAATATCGACTTTCAATATTATGCCGAAAACCTTGGTGCACTTAACATAGAACAACAAGACGAGTTGATTTCAAAGATAGGAAAAAAAATAGGCATCAATCAACTACCTACTCTAATTGATTTTGCATTTTTAGCATTACATGGCCCTTACGGCGAAGATGGCCGCATTCAAGGCCTTTTAGAATATTTGCAAATTCCATATTCAGGAAGCGGTATCTTACCAAGCGCCATTGGTATTGATAAAAGTGTACAAAAAAAATTAATGATTAGTGCCGGATTTAATAGTCCAAAGTATTTTACCATTGATAGAACGAATTGGATTAGTGGAAATACAAAAGGCATTTGGGAAAAAGCAAAAAATGAGATAGGCTTTCCAATGGTAATAAAACCAGCCAATCAAGGTTCATCCATAGGGATTTCCATTTTTAATGAAGACCATGAAACTCATTTTATGGGCGCTGTAGAAAAAGCATTTTTCACTAAATGGATAGATAGTGCCGAATGGAAAAAATTATCCGATGCTAAAAAAATAGATTTTACACGAACACTTTCTGACATCAGAGAAGGCATAGGAATGCCTATTGCTATTAACACTGCTTTATCCTTTAAGCAAGACGAAGGCGTGCAATTATTCTACAACCAATATGAATTAATTACGTTTTTAAACAACAATAGTAATAAAGCAGAAGGTTTTGTATTAGAAGCAACTGATGGCGAAAGCACCGTTATTATTGAACAATTTATAGAAGGTAAAGAATTTTCGTGTATTGTTTTAGAAGATACCGATAATCACAATAACGTAATAGCACTTCCTCCAACGGAAATCCGTAAAGGCAAGGAATTATTTGATTACCGCAGTAAATATTTACCAGGCTTATCACGTAAAATAACGCCCATTGATGCCAGCGACGAACATATTAACACGATTAGAAAAGAATGCGAACGCCTTTTTACCGAATTATGTTTTGATGTATATGCCCGTATCGATGGCTTTTTGAGTAAAGATGGAAAGGTATTTTTAAATGATCCAAATACAACATCAGGAATGATGCCTTCTTCTTTTTTCTTTCATCAAGCTGCGGAAATTGGATTAACACCTTCTCAATTTCTAACATATATTATTCGTACTTCTTTAAGTAAACGTATTAAAGATAGTAAAGGAGCGCATACTTATAATTTCATCTTAAATAAATTAGATGAATTTTTACATCAAGAAAAAAACACATCCTCTAATAAAACACCTGTAGCTGTGATACTTGGCGGCTACTCTTCTGAAAGACATATCTCTGTTGAAAGTGGAAGAAATATTTTTGAAAAATTATTTTCATCTGATAAATATGCACCTATACCAGTGTTTTTAACTGGCGACCATGATCATCATTTGATGTATCAAATCCCAATTAACGCGCTTTTAAAGGATAATGCAGATGACATTAAAGACAAAATAAATAACTGGAAAATACATCCGGTTGTTAAAGAAATCATTAATGAATGTCATGTCATCACTGATAAATACGGTTCGCCAACTAATTTAATTGAACCTAAATTATTGAGTTACCAAGATTTGTCTAAGTTGGTTAAACAAGTATTTATAGCCTTGCATGGCCGTCCAGGTGAAGATGGTGCTATTCAGGAGCAATTAGAAAAAGTAGGCATTAGTTATAATGGCTCAGGAACAGAAAGTTCTTCTATTACCATTGACAAATACAGAACCAATGAAATCCTTTTAAATGCAGGCTTTTTAGTAGCCAAACATTGTTTAATTACTCAGGATGAATGGAAAAACAATAAGACCGTTGTAAAACAAAAATTACAAACAGAGTATCATTTTCCAATTATTGCAAAACCTGTAGATGACGGTTGTAGTAGTGCCGTAAAGCTGATTAAAAGTTTTGAAGAATTTGAAGCCTTTGCTACCCTTATATTTAGGGCAACGGAAGAGTTTGATTCTAAATCCGCAGAAATACTACACATAAAAGACAAAGAAGAGTTTCCTCAAAAGCAAGTATTATTAGTAGAAGAATTAATTAGTAAGCATGAAGCTAAGCACTTTTTAGAAATCACTGGTGGAATGCTCACTAAATTTAATGCTAATGGAGAAATAGAGTACGAAGTATTTGAAGCATCGGAAGCATTAGCTAGTGGAGAAATATTAAGTTTAGAAGAAAAATTTTTAGCTGGTCAGGGTCAAAACATCACGCCCGCAAGGTATTCGAGAGATACCATTGAAAGGCAATTAATATCCAATAAAGTAAAAGAAACATTAGGTGCTGCCGCCAAAGTACTTAACGTTGTTGGTTATTGCCGTATTGATGCCTTTATTCGTATTTATGACGTGTCTCATATCGACGTCATTTTTATTGAAGTAAATTCTTTACCAGGTATGACTCCCGCAACTTGCATATATCATCAAGCTGCTATTAATGGGTACAAACCTTATCAATTTATTGATACTATTTTAGAATTTGGAGTAAAAAACAATAATTTGCACAAAAGAATATTAACTTGACCTCTATTAAATTAACAAATTATTGATAATCAATAATTTAAAACAATTATTAACTATATTTTAACCGAATATTAACAGGTAGTTAACTCATTCTCAACAAATATTAGTCGAGGATTTAACCTGCATTCGTCTAATAAGTTAGTTTATTAACAATTTTAACTCCACCTTTGTTGATATCTATTAATCTAGCTACCATGTTTGAAATTTTAAAAAGCTTTGAAAGTAAATTTGGTTCTTTAAAAAAGAAAGGACTTCGTATTGAAGGTTTATCTATGATTGACCCAAAACGTAAGAAACATGTCATTATGATTTCAAAACCATTCTTATTTGACAACCGTTTATTACCTAAAACGTACGAAGGTTTGGACATTAAATCGAAAATCGAAGGTGGTTTACCTGAAGAATTTAAAATCGAAAAAGAAGTCATTAAAAAAGATTACTTATGGGCTCCAATGAAATTCGAAAAATTTGTTGATAGATGTTCAGAAGATATTAAAAAACAATTCAATAATCCAAACATGAGTCGCACTGAAATGCTTGACGCTCTTGCTTTTGGAAGCTTTGAAGATCACAAGAAAAAAACATTAACATTAATGCAAGAAGGAAAAATTCCAACTTTCAAAATGAATTAATATTAAGCAATAGACAAGGGTATAATTAAGGGTTAAATTTTTTAAATTGCTTATAAAAATCCTCTCAGAAATGAGAGGATTTTTTGTGAGGTAATTTTTTTTGATATTGTTAACTGCTGAATATTTCATATATTTATTTTTCCAAAGAATCTACAAATTACATGGCCACTACCACCTTAGAACCAACATCTGTGAAAATGAAACTATCAGTTGATACACTTAAAAAAGCTTATACTTTAATGTGTACCGCAAAGAGTATGGCAGAATTATACGAAGCTAATAAAGAAATTACTGCTAAATATGTTCATGCAACCTCTCGTGGCCACGAAGCGATACAACTGGCTTTAGGTTTGCAATTATTACCACAAGATTTTGTTAGCCCCTATTATAGAGATGACAGTATTTTATTAGCGATAGGGATAAGCCCCTTTGAATTAATGCTGCAATTGCTAGCAAAACGTAACGATCCTTTTTCTGGTGGTAGAACATATTATTCTCATCCAAGTTTACGAAGAGATGATATGCCTAAAATACCTCATCAAAGTAGTGCTACTGGAATGCAAGCTATTCCTACAACTGGTATTGCTATGGGATTACAATATTTAGAATTAAATAACTTACAAAAAGATTTTGGAGGCAAAAACCCTGTGTCGGTTTGTTCTTTAGGAGATGCAAGTTGTACAGAAGGCGAAGTAGCTGAAGCCTTTCAAATGGCAGTACTAAAAAAATTACCAATACTATATTTAGTACAAGATAATGAATGGGATATTTCAGCACATGCCAGCGAAATTCGTTCACAAGATATTACTGAATACGCTAAAGGTTTTGTTGGTTTAGAAACTCGTACTATTGATGGAACTGATTTTATAGCTTCATACAATACCGTAAATGAATGTTTAGAAATTATTCGTAAGGAACGCCGACCAATGTTGTTACATGCAAAGGTTCCTTTGTTAAACCACCATACCTCTGGAGTTCGGAAAGAGTGGTACAGACATGATTTAGAGGAAGCAGCAAAAAAAGATCCTTTACCTCGCTTAAAAAAACAATTAAGTATTAGTGGTGTTAACGATAGTGAAATAAAAAAAATTGAAGAGGACGCAGTCATCTATGTTGAATCCGAATATCAAAAAGCTTTATTAGAAGAAGACCCCCATCCTGAAGATTTATTTTTACACGACTTTGCCCCTACTCCAATTACTGAAGAAAAAGGAAATAGAACGCCAAGCGGTAAAGAAAAAACCGTAATGGTTGATAGTGCCTTATTTGCTATTAGAGAAATCATGGAAAAGCATCCGGAAGCCTTGTTATATGGGCAAGATGTAGGTAAGCGTCTTGGCGGAGTATTTAGAGAAGCGGCTACCTTAGCACAAACATTTGGTGATAACCGTGTATTTAATACTCCTATACAAGAAGCCTTTATTATTGGAAGTACGGTTGGCATGAGCGCTGTTGGCTTAAAACCAATCGTTGAAGTTCAGTTTGCCGATTATATTTGGCCAGGATTAAATCAATTATTTACAGAAGTAAGTCGCTCATGCTATTTAAGTAATGGTAAATGGCCTGTAAGTTGCATTATAAGAGTTCCTATTGGCGCTTATGGCAGCGGCGGCCCCTATCATTCAAGTTCGGTAGAAAGTGTACTAGCAAACATCAAAGGAATTAAAATTGCCTATCCAAGTACAGGTGCCGATTTAAAAGGGTTAATGAAATCCGCTTTTTATGATCCTAATCCAGTTGTGATGTTGGAACATAAAGGATTATACTGGAGTAAAATAAAAGGAACAGAAGATGCAAAAACCATTGAACCCGATGAAGATTATGTGATTCCTTTCGGGAAAGCCCGTATAGTTCAGGAAGCAAGCGAAACAAATATTAAGCAAGCAAAATCTATTAGCATCATTACTTACGGTATGGGTGTATATTGGGCAAAAGCAGCAGCAAAAAAATTTGAAGGACAAGTGGAAATTATTGATTTAAGAACCATTGCACCCATTGATGAAAACTCTATTTTTGAAAGTGCTACTAAACATGGCAAATGCATGGTATTAACAGAAGAACCATCTAATAATGGCTTTGCGCAAAGCATCGCTTCTCGTATTTCTCAAACTTGTTTCAAAAAATTAGATGCTCCAGTAATCGTTATTGGTGCTGAAAATTTACCAGCTATTCCTTTAAATTCAATTTTAGAAAAAACCATGTTGCCTAATGCGGATAAAGTAGAAAAGGCAATTGGGGATTTATTGAGCTATTAAAATTAAAATCTATTAAAAACATAAAAGCCTCGAAGAAAATTCTTCGAGGCTTTTAAAACTCATCGTTTAAACTTATTTTTTTTCTTGAGTAGCTTCTAATGTAAATTCAATTTCAACATTATCAGCAGCACCGCCACCTTCAATACCAAAATCATTTTTATTAATTGTCATTTCACCTTCAAAACCTGAAACATTAACAATTACCTCTTTACCATCTGCTTCATATTCTTTTTGCTCAGTTATTCCAAAATAGTTGAATAATAATTCAACATCTTTAACCACACCTTTAATGGTTAATTTACCTTTAGCGATGTAAGCAAATTCACCTATTTCAGTATTTTTAACTATTTCCGTTGCTTCAAAAGTTGCCGTTTTAAATTTAGCAACATTAAAGAAATTTTCTTTATCCTTTAAATGACCATCACGCATACTATTTTGAGTATTTAATGAAGTCATATCTAACTGAATAAATATTTTAGCACCTGTAGCGTTATCTAAATTTACATAGCCACTATCAATATTAATTGTTCCTTTTGTATCAGAAATCACATGTTTTACAGCAAAATTAACTGAACTATGAGCTCCGTCAACATTGTACATTCCTTTTACTTCAGTAATATCTTTTACGTTAGCCGACATAATGCTATCGCATTGTGCTTTGCTTGTACAAGTATATTCTTGCCCGTTGATGTTACATTTAATAACTTCTTCAGTTACCATTTTACCTTTACAACAAGATTCTTCATCCATGTTATTAACAGCAATGTATGGCGCAATAACTAAAGATACAATTGACATTAATTTAATTAAGATATTCATGGATGGCCCTGAAGTATCTTTAAATGGATCACCAACAGTATCGCCAGTTACAGAAGCCTTATGTGGTTCTGATTTTTTGTAGAACATTTCGCCATTAATTAACACACCTTTTTCAAATGATTTTTTAGCGTTATCCCAAGCGCCACCAGCATTAGATTGAAAAATGCCCATTAACACACCCGATACAGTAACTCCTGCTAATAAACCACCTAATACTTCTGGACCGAATACGAAACCAACAATAATAGGCGTAATTAAAGCAATAGCACCTGGCAACATCATTTCGCGAATAGATGCTTTAGTAGAAATAGCAACGCATTTTTCGTATTCAGGTTTTGCTTTGTATTCCATAATACCTGGAATTTCGCGGAACTGACGACGAACTTCTTGCACCATATCCATGGCAGCTTTACCAACTGCTTGTATACATAATGCTGAGAAAATAAAAGGAATCATACCACCAACAAATAAACCTGCTAATACTGGCGCTTTGTAAATATCAATCGCATCAATACCTGCAATACCTACGAAGGCTGCAAATAATGCTAAAGATGTTAAAGCTGCAGAAGCAATAGCAAACCCTTTTCCTGTAGCGGCTGTTGTGTTACCTACGGCATCTAAATTATCTGTACGCTCACGTACTTCAGGAGGTAATTGACTCATTTCTGCGATACCACCAGCGTTATCAGCAATTGGTCCAAAAGCATCAATTGCTAATTGCATAGCCGTTGTTGCCATCATACCAGCGGCAGCAATTGCCACACCATATAAACCAGCAAAAGAGTATGAGCCTATAATACCGGCTGCTAAAGTTAAAATAGGAATAACCGTTGATTTCATACCAACTGCTAATCCACCAATAATGTTAGTTGCATGTCCAGTTGAAGATTGTTGAATGATTGATAATACAGGAGCTTTGCCCATTGCTGTGTAATACTCAGTTACAATACTCATTACAGCACCAACTACGGTTCCAACTAAAATAGCACCAAATACACCCATTTTAGTAAACTCTACACCACGTAAAGATATTACACCTTCAGGCAACATGTACATGACAATAAAATATGAAGCTATAACAGTTAAAGCCATTGAAGCCCAATTACCCATATTTAAAGCCATTTGAACATTTGATTTGTCATCTTTAATACGAACAAACCAAGTACCAACGATAGAAAATAAAATACCTAAACCACAAATTACCATTGGTAATAATACAGGAGAGAATCCATTAAAACCATCAGCATAAATTCCGTTTATTTTTTCAATCACAATTTCTTGTCCTAATACCATTGTAGCTAAAATAGTTGCCACATAAGAACCAAATAAATCGGCACCCATACCAGCTACGTCTCCAACGTTATCTCCAACGTTATCAGCAATAGTTGCAGGATTACGAACATCATCTTCAGGGATACCAGCTTCAACTTTACCAACTAAATCAGCTCCAACATCAGCAGCCTTTGTATAAATACCACCACCAACACGAGCAAACAAAGCGATAGACTCAGCTCCTAATGAGAAACCAGTTAAAACTTCGATAGCTGTTTTCATTTCGTTACTATTTACTTCAACAACATGAAACATTTTTAAAAATACGATGAATAAACCACCTAAACCAAATACTGCTAAACCTGCAACACCTAATCCCATTACTGTACCGCCAGTAAAAGAAACTTTTAAAGCTTGTTTTAAACTTGTACGAGCTGCTTGAGTTGTACGAACGTTAGCCTTTG
>JANXRU010000358.1 GCA_025356715.1 Bacteroidota bacterium | reverse complement strand
TGAAGCCTCTAAACGTATTGCTACCATTGGTGATAACGCGCAATGGTTCGAAGATCATTCAACCTTATTACCTGAACATAAAAAGAAAAATGTGAAAGGAATTTCTGCAAAAGTAATTAATGCTGTTTGCGAAAGTGGTGCCTCATCACCTTCTACACCAATTGGAATTAATTTACCAAACAACGAGTGGATTAGAGAAACACATGGCTCTAAATCAGTAAACTTAGGAAACATTGTAGAGGCTTATGAAAAAGCAGCTGGTGGCAGTGTTGTTAATGAGTTTTATTACAATGATGCTATCAAAAAAAATGTGTTGGATTATGCTGGTTTAGCTGATAAATTGCATACGGATATGCACGAAGTTATTGGTCATGCAAGTGGTCAAATAGAGCCAGGCGTTGGGCAACCACACGAAACCTTAAAAAATTATGCATCTGCTTTAGAAGAAGGCCGTGCTGATTTAGTGGCTTTATATTATTTATTAGATAAAAAATTAGTTGAGTTAGGAGTTATGCCATCATTAGATTATGGTAAAGCATCATACGACGAATACATTACTAAAGGATTAATGATCCAATTATCTCGTATTAAATTAGGAAATGATATTGAAGAAGCGCACATGCGTAACCGTCAAATGGTGGCTAAATGGGCTTACGAAAAAGGCAAACCACAAAACGTGATTGAGAAAAAAGTAGAGAATGGAAAAACATTTTTTGTAATTAACGATTATGAAAAATTAAGAGTATTGTTCGGTGAACTTTTAAAAGAATTGCAACGTATTAAATCTAAAGGAGATTACAAAGCTGGTAAAGACTTAATTGAAAACTACGGCGTAAAGGTTGATTTAGCGTTACATAAAGAAGTATTAGAGCGCTACAAAAAATTAAGCATGGCTCCTTATCAAGGATTTATTCAACCAAAACTGATTCCAGTAATGGAAGGAGAAAAAATAATTGATGTGAAAGTAGAATATCCAACTAACTTTTTAAATCAAATGATGGAATATGGTAAAATATATAGTTTATTACCTACAGAAAACTAATTTAATTTTAACTTAATTTGTAAATGCTTTTGTGATATAAAATTGCAAAAGCATTTTTTTTGATATTTATTTCTGTAAATTTGAATAACAACCTAACGACCTTAATCCTAATTTAAAAATGAAAACTATATTTTCCGCCATAACACTTTGTGTTTATTTAACTACAACAGCTCAAGTTAAAACAGTCTTCCCTACCCTTGTGGGGCATAACTTAGAAGGCACTGCTATTACATTACCTGAGCAACCTGCTAAAAAGTTTTCGATTATCGGAATTTGTTTTAAACGCACTGCTGAAGAACATTTGAAAACATGGATTACTCCCATGTATGAAACCTTTGTAGCAAAAGCAAATGGCACCGATTATTTCGATGTAGCTAATTATTACGATGTCAATTATTTTTTTATTCCATTAATTAGTGGGTTTAAAAAAGCCGCTAATGATTTTAAAGCAAGCACTCAAAAAGATTTATGGAAAAATGTAATTGATTGTGACACGGATATTAAACTCCTTAAAACACAACTAAAACCGGCCGACGACAACGAACCATATTTTTTTGTGATTGACCTCAACGGTAAAATAACAGAAATTGTGTCGGGTAAATTTACTGAGGCAAAAATGGATAAATTGCAAGAAGCCATTGATTAAAACTCATCAGTATTAACATTTCATAATTTTCGACCGTTTAAGTATCAAAATACAATTTACATATTTGGTGTTATTTTTCGGTTGTAGCTTTTTAGGAAAAGCTCAGTTAAAGGAATGTTTCATAAACAAAGAATCTAGCATCTTTCAAGCACACCACCCTTTATCCTTTAATCACAATGGATTTAACGTGTACAATAATATAAATACCATGATGATGTTTAATCATCCTACTTTGCAAGAACAGCTAAAACCTATTTCTCCTGCCTCTATTAATGACTTGCCATTTTTCTGCGCCATGGAATGTAAAGTTCGTAAGCATACCAATATCTGGATAAAGCTACGTGCAGGCGACGACGAAAGCTATATGAAATTAATTCAATCTGCTAGTCGGTAAAAAGTTCATAAAAAAACCGTAATCTTTCGATTACGGTTTTTAAAATTTTGAAATCTATTACATTATTTACGTAAATCCAATTCAGCAATGATGTTGGTAGCACCACCTAATTTCTCTACAACCCATAATAAATATCGAACATCTAAATTAATGGTGCGATTTAAATCTTTATCAAATTTTATTTTATGACTTAACGCTTCATAGTTTCCGTCAAACGCTAAACCAACCAATTCGCCATTCCCATTAATAACAGGAGATCCAGAATTACCGCCCGTAATATCATTAGTACTAATAAAAGAAACTACTATATCTTTAGCCGCTACATCTATATACTGACCAAAATCTTTATTTTTTGCTAATTCAATTAATTTTACTGGAGCATCATATTCATAATCTCCTGGTTTGTATTTTTCTAAAATACCAGATAAAGTACAAACATGACTATATTTCACAGCGTCTCTCGGCGAATAAGATTTTACATTACCATAACTCACACGCATTGTAAAGTTTGCATCAGGATACATTTTTTTTCCTTTATTCATTTCTAATACACCTTTTAAATATGATTTTCCTAACACAAAATTTTGTGCAGCAAAGTCAGAAAATGCTTTAGCGCACTTAGAATTAAAGTTTGTGTTAAAGGCATTAGCCATCATAAAAGCTGGGTCTTTGTGAAGACTAGCTGTATCAGGGTTAGCCATCATCGCATCCCATTTAGCATTATCTAAAAAAGCCGTATTTTTAAACACATCATTTGCAAATGCTTCGTAAGTCGCTTTTGCTTTTAAATCGCCATACTTAGCATTTAGCATCGCATAAAAACTAACGGGATGCTGTGAAGCATCTACATCTTTATAAAATGCTTGAGTAACAAATGCTAAAATATTTTTATCGGAAACTAAGTTTTCTGATTTAATAAAATTAGTACGAGCTGTCTTCACAGTCTCAACTACTTTAGCAATATCTTCCTTGGTAACATCTTTTTTACTAAGCGTTGCATCTAATTTTTGTAAGGATGATGCAAAGGCAATTAATGGTGAGCCGAAAATACCTTCTGTCAGGTAAACACGCTGTTTAGCATAAGGGCGCCAAGCATCATACATTTTACTGTATTCATTAAATAAGTTTTCGTATTCCGTTTTACCTTTTGCCCACGTTAAAAAAGCAGCTTCATTTGCTTGTTTTTCTTCGTAGGTTTTAAATTTCAATAACTGTTTAGATTCTCCATCAAAAAATTTCCAGTAGTTAGCAACACCTGCATAATAACCTGCTAATTGAATTTTTACTGCAGGGTCTTTTTTCATTTCTTCCAACATAAATTTTAAACGCGCATCACGTAAATCTACTAACGAAGGATTCTCAATATCTGTTTTTAATTTTACTCCATAAGACGTTTCGTAACGATTTGTTCCGCCAGGGTAGCCCCAAATCATGGTATAATCGCCATCCTTAACACCTTTAATAGAAACAGGTAACGCATATTTAGCTTTCAATGGAATATTATCTGCAGCATAATCTCCAGCCTTACCATCTTTAGTTGTGTATACACGAAAAATAGAAAAATCACCCGTATGGCGAGGCCATTCCCAGTTATCAGTATCTCCACCAAACTTACCAATACTTTCAGGTGGTGTACCTACTAAACGAACATCTTTGTAACGCTCATACACAAATAATAAAAACTGATTAGCCTTAAACATGGAAGAAATACGGCCTTCGTAGCCAGAACCTTCAGTTTCTTTAGTAGCCATTTCTACCAAAATACCAGGTAATTTTTGAGTTAATTCTAAAGCTGGAATATCCTTTATTTTCTCATTAACTTTATCAGTAACATCTACAATTTTCATTAAAAATTGAGCATGAACACCAGGCGCATAAATTTCTTCTGCTTTGGATTTTGACCAAAAACCATCTCTTAAATAATTATGATCTACCGTACTTGCAGCTGCAATAGCACTATAACCACAATGATGATTGGTAAAAATCAAGCCTTCTTTACTAACAATTTCGCCTGTGCAACCACCACCAAAAATAATGATAGCATCTTTAATACAAGCTTGGTTCATGCTATATAATTGTTCTTTCGTAACTTTTAATCCTTTTTTTACCATATCGGCATATACTTGTTCACCAAGTAGCATTGGCAACCACATACCTTCATCGGCTTTGGCAAGAGGTTTAAATAAAAAGGTGCAGGCAATAACTAATAGGACTATTTTTTTCATATGTGTTTTTTTGAGTTATTTTTTTTGAAATCGAGCACTAAACTAAAAGAAAAAATGAAACCAAACACATATTTTAGATAAATATGGTTTTATGAAGTTTAGTAGGGTAATTTTGAGGATAAAATGACTTTTTACTATTAATAATAGCCATAAATAGTATTAAAGAAACTTAGTCTAAACGCAAGGTAGAAGAAGCGATAATAACGCCATCGCAGCTTACTTCAATAATGTAGTTTCCTGCAACTAATTCGCCTTGACCTTCGCAGTATGTTACTCCGCTAATTTCAGCATTAGAATAATTAAGCGTTTCTTTTCCTGCAAAATATCCTGAAGATTTATTAAAAGTGAATTTATAATTATCGTCGTAATTTTTAGCCATTTCCTTACCATCAGGAGTAACAATGCGTATGAAAACTGTTTTTTCTCCAGCTTTAGCAATTTTGTTTTCGCCTAAAGAAAACGATACTTTTATTTTTTGAGTGCGAGACGCTTTAGATGTTTCACTTTCCTTTTTACCACCACTCTTAAATTTAACCCCTTTAGCAACCACGTTGAAACAGGTTAAAATAGAGCCTTTTTGAATGGTTGCTTGTAACGCTTCTTTATCTTTATTTAATCCTGTTATTTTTCCTTTTTCAGTATCTAATTCTTTTAATACATTGTTTTTTTCTACAACTAAGGTTTTATTCATGGTGCCCAATGAATCAATTGTTCTTACATAACCCCTCATAATTTGACGAAGTGTTTCTGATTCTTTTCTTAATTTAGAAATGATATAAGCATCGCCCTTGTGTTTTTCAGCATCTTCCAATAACTGAGCAATTTCAACTTTTTTAGCATCAATCTCTTCTTGTAATGCTTTATCGCTGGTTTGTAAATTACTATAATCCTTTTGTAATTGTAACAACTCTCCTTTTACATTATCACGCTCTATAATAACTTGCTCTTTAATAACAACTTCGGTAGCGGCTTTATTTTTCTCTTCCCAATACATCCATAAGGATACGGCATTTGTGATTACTAATAATCCAATTAGCACCCATAATAAAGCTCCTTTTTTACGATTTTCGTCAGATGTTTTCTCTTCCATAGTTGTTTTTAAGTATTCAAAAGTAGCATAAAAATAAAGATAATAAACAAGAGGTTTTCAATAATCAATTGTTTATAGGTTAAAAGGTGTTAAACCATTAAATTGGAGAATTACTCATTAACAATGACTTTATCTGTCAATTGATTAACCTTTATCCACTGATCAAATGCGAGTTTAAAAGTCTCTTTTTCTTTCATCATATCCATTCGTAGCGTAATTGATTTAGTATTATTACCAACCACATATACTAACCCATGGCGTGTTTCTATTTTAGCAATTTGGGAGGCGCGAAATGTATTAAGCTTATTTGTAGAAACTATAAATACATCGTTTTCCATTGTCACAAAACATAATTGTTTCAAATATCGCCACAAGGTTACTATAACTTCTGTAACGGCTATCAAAAAACATAAAAAAGCCATGTACTTTATGATGCTGCCAGAAAAATACAACACCGCTCCACTACAAGTAAATAAAATAATTTTGAGAACACGTTTTGCTAAAAACCCATCTGTAAAATATACAAATTTCACAGTCCCTTTCTTAATTTTTGCTAAACTAAGTGCTTCTATACAAGCGGCAACTATGTACAATACCGCCATTCCTGAAAAAATATAACGAACCTCGTTAAACCCAATGTTTTTAGTAAATACAAATACCAAACTAATGGCAATGAGTATAAATAAAATAATGTTTTTTAATAAGATAGAAAAAAGAGAAGTCATAATTAAGCTAATGAGTATTTTGCATACAAAGCTACTCTTTATTTTCTCTATATGTTATATGTTTTGTTTTGCGTTATCACCAACAAGTAAACATAATTAAATTTACAAATGCCAAAGTTAAATCATTTTAAAAAAACCTTGTAGAATTTTATACAGCAACTATATTTGAATGAGGGCCACTTACTAAAGCCTGATAAATACAAACAGCATAATATAAACAGTTTGCCTTTCAGTTTTTGAAATAAGATGTTGGGTTTAAAATTAATAAGTAATCAACCTATTTTTTAATTAAAAGAGTTTCTATTTCTAATAATTTATTGGTTGCATACACGTCATTAGCTTTATAAGTTAATGCTTCTTGATATGCTACTTTAGCTTCTAAGTACCGCTTCATTTTCATGTAACCATCTGCCTTTACAACCGTTTCTTTGTATTTATTTGCCCCCAAAACTTGTGGCACACTATAATTTGTATTACCTTTTTCAATGGTCGTTGTCTCTGTATTTGTAGATTGAGTCGATTTGATTATCATTCCATTTTTATCAACCACTTTAACGGGTTCTTTTTCTAAAGATTTATTTTTTTCCGCAGCTATTTTAGCTGCATCTGTTTTTTCTTTGTCTGCTTTTTCTTTTGCTAATTTCTCATTGAGTGCTTTTTCTTCTGCTTCTTTTTTTGCCAAATTAGCAGCATCAAGCTTTGCTTTATCGGCTATTGCTTTGCCTATTTTATTATCTTCTGCAATTTTTTGAGCGAGAGCTTTATCTGCCGCAGCCTTATCGGCTTTCTCTTTCGCTAATTTATCTGCCGCTGCTTTTTCATCAGCTTGTTTTTGCGCAAGCGCTTTATCTGCAACTTCTTTATCCTTAGCGAGTTTGCCTGCTTCAACTTTTTCTTTATCAGCTTTCTCTTTCGCTAATTTATCCGCCGCCGCTTTTTCATCAGCTTGCTTTTGTGCAATTGCTTTATCTGTTGTTTCTTTATCCTTAGCGAGTTTGTCTGCTTCAACTTTTTCTTTATCGGCTTTCTCTTTCGCTAATTTATCCGCCGCCGCTTTTTCATCAGCTTGTTTTTGTTCAAGTGCTTTATCTGCGACTTCTTTATCCTTAGCGAGTTTGTCTGCTTCAACTTTTTCTTTATCAGCTTTCTCTTTCGCTAATTTATCGGCGGCTGCCTTTTCATCAGCTTGTTTTTGTGCGAGCGCTTTGTCTGCTGCTTCTTTATCCTTAGCGAGTTTGTCTGCTTCTACTTTCTCTTTATCGGCTTTCTCTTTCGCTAATTTATCTGCCGCCGCTTTTTCATCAGCTTGTTTTTGTGCAAGTGCTTTATCTGCTGCTTCTTTATCCTTAGCGAGTTTATCTGCTTCAACTTTTTCTTTATCGGCTTTCTCTTTTGCTAATTTATCCGCCGCTGCTTTTTCATCAGCTTGCTTTTGTGCAAGCGCTTTATCGGCTGCTTCTTTATCCTTAGCGAGTTTATCTGCTTCAACTTTTTCTTTATCGGCTTTCTCTTTCGCTAATTTATCAGCTGCTGCTTTTTCATCAGCTTGCTTTTGTGCAAGTGCTTTATCTGTTGTTTCTTTATCAGCTTTCTCTTTCGCTAACTTATCTGCTGCTGCCTTTTCATCAGCTTGTTTTTGTGCAAGCGCTTTGTCTGTTGCTTCTTTATCTTTGGCGAGTTTGTCTGCTTCAACTTTTTCTTTATCGGCTTTCTCTTTCGCTAATTTATCAGCTGCTGCTTTTTCATCAGCTTGCTTTTGTGCAAGTGCTTTATCTGCTGCTTCTTTATCTGCTTTCTCTTTCGCTAATTTATCTGCGGCTGCTTTTTCATCAGCTTGTTTTTGTGCAAGTGCTTTATCTGCTGCTTCTTTATCTGCTTTCTCTTTTGCTAATTTATCAGCTGCTGCCTTTTCATCAGCTTGTTTTTGTGCGAGCGCTTTGTCTGCTGCTTCTTTATCTACCTTCTCTTTCGCTAATTTATCCGCGGCTGCTTTTTCATCAGCTTGCTTTTGTGCAAGTGCTTTGTCTGCTGCTTCTTTATCCGCTTTCTCTTTCGCTAATTTATCAGCTGCTGCTTTTTCATCAGCTTGTTTTTGTGCAAGTGCTTTATCTGCTGCTTCTTTATCTGCTTTCTCTTTCGCTAATTTATCCGCTGCTGCTTTTTCATCAGCTTGTTTTTGTGCAAGTACTTTATCTGCCGCTTCTTTATCCTTAGCGAATTTATCTGCTTCAACTTTTTCTTTATCGGCTTTCTCTTTTGCTAATTTATCAGCTGCTGCTTTTTCATCAGCTTGCTTTTGTGCAAGTGCTTTATCTGCTGCTTCTTTATCTGCTTTCTCTTTCGCTAATTTATCTGCGGCTGCTTTTTCATCAGCTTG
>JANXRU010000357.1 GCA_025356715.1 Bacteroidota bacterium | reverse complement strand
TGCCTTGCTATTCCCTATGATAGCAGGCTTTATGAAAAGGGATAAAAATCCGCACCTTACAGGCATTGTGATAAATAACGTTAATCCAGATTCTACATTTACCAAAGATCAATGGTTTAGTGGCGAATACCAAAGTTTAAAGGACGATTATAATAACGACCATTTTGCATTTAAAGAGAATTTTGTTCGCTTAAATAACCAATTTTATTACGATGCTTTTAATCAAATACGAGTAAATACATTTGTGTCTGGTAAAAATGGCTATGTTTTTTCAGAGCATGCTATACAATCTTATTATGGTTCTGATTATATGGGTGAAGAAAAAATTTCGATTTTTTTAAATAAATGCAAAGTATTGCAAGATACTTTAAGTAAAAAAGGAATTAGTTTAATTTTAACTTACGCTCCAGGAAAAGGAATTGGTTCTTCTCAATATATTGATGATAAATATAAAAAAAACATTAAGGAAACAAACATTAAATCATTTGTAGCTCAAAGTAAAAAACTTGGCGTTAATCATATAGATTTATCCGAATATTTTTATCAAATTAAAGACACTAGTAAGTATCTTTTATATGCGCGTTTTGCACATCATTGGACTTACTACTTCGATTGTTTGGCTACAAAAAAAATTATTAGTTATGTGGAAAAATTACAAAAAACAGATTTGCCTGATATAATGTGGAATAAAATAGAAATATCAGATTCTGCCAGAAGTAGAGATAATGATGTTTTAAAAAGTATGAATTTATATCGTAAACCTGTTCAAGATGAAAAACTAGCTTACCCTACTATTCAATTTGAAAATGATACCATTAAAAATAGAACACCTATGCTTACCATTGGAGATAGCTATTGGTATGGTATTGTATATATGAATGTGCCACAATATTGTTTTGCTGGCGGTTCATTTTGGTATTATAATAAGCGTGTAATTCCAAACCCTAGTCCAGTTGAAAAAATGGAAGCTTGGCAATTAGATTTAAAAGAAAGTATAGAAAGTAATAAAGTGATTATGATAATTGGCTCAGATCCAGCATTACCAAATTTTGGTTGGGGTTTTATTGACGATGCCTATGAGCTTTATACCAATCCATCAAAATACTATGCGCGTGTAGAAAAAAACAGAATAATTAAAGGGTTTGAAAAACAAATTCGTGAAAAACCAGTTTTACTTAAAAAATCGACACAAAAATCATTTGATTTACAAATTCCATTGGATTCTGCAATTAAGTTAGATGCCATGAAATTGAGTGGTATTAAATAGTTATCAATCTAAAGTCTTATGAGTTCTTTTTTGTTTGAAGAAAGAGAACAAAAAATAAAAATGACACGCAAACAAATCATCATCCTGCTTACCCTTGCTTTTGTGCAATTTTCTAATATTTTGGATGGCATGATTTTAATGCCTTTAGCTCCCATTATTAAATCAAAGTTTTTAATAGATACACAGCACTTTGGTTGGTTAGTTTCTTCTTTTGGCATTGCAGCGGGTTTTTCTGCATTAGGTTCTACTTTTTGGGCTGACAAATTTGATCGTAAAAAAACTTTATTGGTATTATATATAGGTTTTATTATTGGCACTTATTTATGTGCTATATCACCAACTTACGAATTGTTTTTAATAGCACGTATTTTTACAGGTGTTTTTGGTGGCGTATGTGGATCCGTTATTTTATCAATTGTTGGCGATTTAATTCCTAATCAGCATCGTGCGCAAGCAATGGGAATTGTAATGATGGGCTTTGCCTTAGCAGCAGTATTAGGGATGCCAATTGGCATTGTTTTAGCTAATTCCTTTAGTTGGCAAATGCCTTTTTTTGTGATTTGCGCTATGGGTTTTATCGTATTTATGTTCATTGTTTTTTTTATACCAAACGTAACCTCACATTTAGAAAAAGCAGAAAAAACAAGTCCACGTGATTTTTATAAAATGATTTTTTCATCACAATCTATGATGATAGCATTGAGTTTACCTGCTATATTGGTAATTGCGCACATGGGTATTATTCCATACATAACAGATTATGCAGTTAATAATTTACATTTTTCACTCAAAAATCAAATACCTATTATTTACTTAGTAGGCGGCGTGTTGTCTGTTGTCAATTCACCTTTAGTTGGTAAACTAGCAGATAAATATGGGCGCTATAAAGTGTTTTTAATTTTAAGCATTGTGGCTATTATTCCTTTATATTGTATTACGTCTGTTCCAACAACTTCTATCATGTTATACATCGTGTTTACTTCCTTATTATTTGTTGGTTCTGGCGGACGGATGATACCCGTGCAGGCGATGGTTACTTCGGCAGTTCCCCCACAATTTAGGGGAAGTTTTATGGCACTAAATTCTGCCTTGCAACAATTTACATTAGGTATTACAACATTAATTGGTGGTACTATTATTACCAATAATACTTCAGGCGAATTAGAAAATTATAGTATCGTAGGTTACATTGCTATTGGCGCAACCTTACTATCCTTAGTTATAGCTCGAAAAATAAAAACAGTGAGTTAAGTAGTATAAAAATAGTTCTATTATACAATCTAAGTTATATATACGAATGTTATAATCCATTTTTATGTCAATGATAATAGTGTAGTGTATAATTTCAAAAACTAGTTCAGGTCGAGAATATTTTTTTTATAAAAACCTGAATGGTTTAAATTCTAAAATAACTCAAAATCAATTTACAATATTGCCAATTGTATTAAAAAATCTACCAGTTACACATTTAAAACTGTTAGATACACATTTAAAACTGTTAGATACTCATTTGAGTATACACTAATTCTATTATATATTATATTTGTATGCAGATGGTTAATTATGAGAATCAATTTATAGATATTATTTACAAGTGCACGTGTAAATATTAGGAGACAGCCTTAAACCGAACATACCACGTGAAGGATGAACTAATACTAAAATTTAAAAATAATAGAAATGGAAAACAAAAAAATGAGTTTTGCTGAGCTTAAAGCTAAAGCAAATGCAGTAACAACTGCTGAAGCGTTAAACGCAATTAAAGGTGGGGAGACAGTAGTTTGTCATGATGGAAGTTGTATTGGAAAAGAGGTTACCCCAGCGGTAAGAGATAAAACCAAGGTTGGCGCTTAATTTTTTTACGAAAAAGGTACATAAAATAATTTATGTACCTTTTTTAATTTTTTAATGTATGATAAGACTAAATCATTTTCTTCTTCTTTTTTCTTTTTCAAGGATTTTAAGCCAAAATCACTTGAATCTAAATGAAAATAGAAAGTTTTTAGAAAAATTAATTATTAGTCCGACCGTTTATAATTCAAAAGAAAAAAAATCAATAAAAATAATTACAATACTTGAAGAGTTGATTCCATTTATTA
>JANXRU010000306.1 GCA_025356715.1 Bacteroidota bacterium | reverse complement strand
TTAAATCAAAAAAAAATTGATTGGCAAAATGTAGAACAAACTATCACTTCAGTAGAAAAAGAATGGGTTGCTTTAAGTCCAAATATTACTGATTCTAATTTAAAAGATTCATTTGAATTATTATTATCGGGGCTTCATTTATCTGCTCAAAACAAAGACTCTAAAATGGGAGAAATTTTAGCATCTATGGATTTGAGTCTAGTTGATGTGTTAGAGAATAGCTTTTAATTTATCGCTTTTGGATGTTTTCTATACAATTAGGTGTCTGGGCGCTGCACACAGTTTAATAATATAAATACTCATAGCGAAGAAGTCTTATTGAAGCTTGACCTAAATATTCATATCTCTCAATTGGCAATCCGTCGTCGTCGTACTTGACAAATATTTGATTCAGTATTTGCCCTTTGTCATTTGTTTCTAATTCCTCAAGAAGGTTTTTTGCTCCATTGAAAGTCCACTGAGTTTTGCTGTTGTGATTTCCGTCAAGGGTAGAATATTTTCTTGATACATTTTTAGATAGTGAAGGTAATTACTTTGATACAACACATTTTCCGCCAAGTTTAAAAGCTTATCCGTTTAAGGGCTGGGGTGTGTATTTGATGTTGGGCAAAGTAGTTGAGGAATTTGGAGTACCGAGTATTGAAGTTGAAAAAATGGCAAAGTTGGATATAGAACAGGATAAAAGATTTAGTTAAACCTTATATTTATACAGATTAAAAAATATGTGCTATAACGTATCAACCAAAAAAGTAAGTAAAGAAACAGAGAAGCAATTTAAAGCAAAAATTGACCCTGCTGTTACTGTACCATCAAATTATTATGTATCGGGTTTTACGCAACCTTTAGTGCCTATCATAAGCACATTGCAACCCGAATTGATTACCGCTTTTAATTGGGGCTTAATACCCGATTTTTGTAAAACCGATTTGGATGCAAAAGATATGCAGTTAAAAACATTGAACGCCAAAAGTGAAACTGTTTTTACATTACCCTCATTTAAAAATTCGATTAGAGAAAAAAGATGTTTGGTTATAGTGGATGGCTTTTATGAATGGCGAACCATAGGCAAACAAAAATATCCGTATTTTATAAAATACAAGGATAGTGATGTATTTGCCATGGGTGGGATTTTTAATGATTGGGTAAATAAGCAAACAGGCAAAAAAACAAAAACATTTTCAATTATTACAACACCTGCCAATGAATTGATGGGTAAAATACATAACGCCAAAATGCGAATGCCCTTTATATTACAAAAAGGCACGGAACGTGACTGGCTAAATGTAAATTTAAAAGACAATGAAATAATTGACCTTATGAAACCACTTGCCGAAGGGGAGTTGGAGGCACACACTATTTCAAAACTTATTACCAATAAAAATAAAAACCCTGATACAGCTGAGGTGCAATTGGCATTTGAATACCCCGAATTAGCGTTTATTGATAGTTTAGATTCTTAAAAATATAAAATATGGCTTATTACGATAATGAAGATGATGATAGTGGAATGGATGCAGAAGATTTGCCAGATGGTGAACAAAGAAGGGAAATAGAAAACCGCCATAAGAAAGCAAGACAACATCCGTTGGCTTTGCATAATATGGAAATAGCAAATACTTTATTAGTGTTACTAAAATACCCTAAAAGAGAAGATGACCTAGTAATAGGTAATATTGAAATGATAACAGAGAGTTTTAATATGATTAAAGTAAAACTTTACTCAGCGTTACGCTCGGGTAGTTATTTGGTATGTATGCAAAATGCTTCAATAATACGAGAACATGCGGATTATTTGCTTTTGGCATCACATACGCTCAACTCATTAAACTGTTTTGATAAAGGGCATATATCTGTTTTTAGAGCTGAAATGGAGGAGTTTCAGCAGTTATTTAAGCAATGGGCTAAAGAAATAAAGGAAATGGATAAGGAAGATTTTGAGGACGAATGGGGATTGTTTTAAAACGCAGCATTACAAATGCAGCGTAGCGGGGGGAACACCACTTTACCTTTTATGATTTTTAACGATATTTACATGTCACTTTTGACCACAAAAATCATTATGGAATGAATATTGCTAAAATGATGTCAGTACTACAAGGTAGATATATTATTAAATAGCTTCTTAAAACGTGAATCTATAGTGAATTGTAAGTTAAATTGGAGAATAAAGTAGATTTTTTTTGGGAATTGTGTACAATTTTATATATTTCGGAAAATATTGTACCTTTGTACAAGATTTCGAGTCTTACTTAGAATTGTTTATTGAACGTAAGTGGCAGTTTTAAATTGATTTTAAATAAAGAAAGGATAGAATTATGAGTAAAATGTTAGAAAAACTAGATGCGTATTTTAAAAATACACCTAGAGAGCAAATTCTAAAAGATTGGGCAGAAACAGAGGAGTATGACAAAGTTGGTCCAACAATTCACGAACTGATTGAACATCTTGAAACATACTTCAAGATACCAAAGCAGGATGACTTTGAGCGAAAGAAACTTTACAACTTAATAATAGAAAACCCGGAATTTTCCGGGTTTTTTTATTTAAATTTACCAGCATGAATAAAGCCTCATTTTCTTTAACTAATTATAAATTTGAAAAAGTTTTAATTGAAACTGCAAATTTGCCAGCAGATATTAGTATAGATTTTTCTCCTGAAGGAGTTTACTATAAAGAAAAATCAGAATATGATTTAAAATTTGTAGTTACTGCTTTTGATGAGAAAAAGGGACAAGAATTACCTTTTGTACAAATTACTTGTGTTGCTAATTTCAAATTAATGGAGGTGAATTCTTTAGAGGAAATACCAACTTATTTTTATAAAAACAGTATAGCTATTGTTTTTCCATTCATTAGAGCGTTTATTAGTAGCGTTACTTTGCAATGTAATATCCAACCAATTATATTGCCTACTTTAAATTTAAGTTCGCTTGAACTTCCTTTGAAGCAAAACACTAAAACACAATAGTAGTTTTTAATCCATTTATTTTTGAAACCTCCTAAGAAGTTATATCAAACTCTGGAAGACAGAGACAATCCCGATTATGTGGAAAACCATGGACCATTTCCGTGCCGTTGGGATAACACCTGGCTTGGCACTGGTTATTATTATTGGGATCATTTTTTTGATATTGCTAAATGGTGGGGAAGTCACAGATACAAAGGGAACTGTATAATATGCGAAGCATTTTGTGATTTTCACGAATATAAAGTATTGGATTTAGTTGGTGAACCGCAAGATATCGAAGACTTTAAAGTTGTTGTCAACAGAATGAAAGAGGAAAAACTCTTTACTAATAAGACAACGGTTGCTAGAGTTATTTCGTACATGAAAGATACTCTTAAAATTTTCGATTATGAGGCAATTCGAGTACATGGTATTAATTCCATTAACGCTGAAAAAATAACTAATAAAGATCTTATTTATCGTTTGTTATTTGAGGTAAAGGATGCTTTTCACGCACCATATTTAGATTTAAATCCTCCTATTCAGATATGCATTTATAAAAAGAATGGACTTGGAATAAGAAATTATAAAATAGTATATCCCGACCATTATCGAGAAGAAGCATTTTTTTAAACTTGTTTGTTTGCGAACAAATAGTTCTTTGTTTTACTTGCCATTTGGAAGTGTGAGATTAAAAAACGCCATACCTAGAAGTATGGCGTTTTTTGTATTATGAATATTATTATATCTTAATTGAATATTTTTTCTCTCTTAATCTGAACGCAATGTCGCCGCCCTCTAGTATCTCACACACATGCTCTCTTACACCCTTAGACTCTAAAACCTCTAAGATTTCATTGTTTTTAAAAGTATGTTCTAAACTGCCTGAAATATATTGAAATTTTTTATTTTCTTTATTAATATTGTTTAGACCGTTTTGATTTGCTACAATAACTAATTCACTATCGGCACCAACAACTATATTTGGATTATGAGTTGCAACTATAATTTGACGCAATTTCTTTTTTCTCTTAAGATATTGGACTAAGTCATTATATATTGCTCTATTATCTAAGTCGTCTTCTGGTTGATCAATTAATATCGGACAATTTTTATCGCTAAAGTCAAGCAACAGTTTTAATACAACAAAAGCTTTTTTACCATCAGACATTTTCTCGAAATCATCCCCCTCATATTCTAAATCATAACTCAATTTATAAAAATTTTCACTTAATAAATTGCTTGCCAATGTTTGATTAGTGTACCCTCCTTTAAGAGTTAGTTCATTATTAATTAATTTATCGAAAATCAAAAAGATATCTGTTTCAATAGAAGTGTTATTTAAAATACCATTTACTCCAAGCATAAAGGTTTGAGTATCAGAATGCCTTTGATTTAATGCTGATGATAATATATTTTTGTATAAATCCTCTTTAAACTTAGCTTTTGAATTAATTTTTAAATCATCTACTTCAACTGAAAGTTGTGGCAGAATCTGATTAATTTCTGACAAAAATGATAAATGAGCATTTTTAATACGCCCCAACAAATCCTCTTTTTGAACTTTTAATTTTACAATTTCCTCACTAAGCGTTGTTATTTCAAATAATTTTTCTTTTTGAATTTTTATTTTACCCTCATACTCTGCTAATTGAGTAGAGTCGTTGTAGGCTTTTGATACTTTAACAAATATTTCATCATCAGTGATTTTTTTAACTTCAATACTTGTTTCTTCTTCGGATTTTTTTGTTTCTAAAATAAGTTTATTAATAGCATTCTGCCATTTTAATTCAACTTCACTTTTTAAAGTATTAAATATAGTTTCAATTTTTTCTTTTTGAATGCTTGAAATTGACGTTAATTCATATGAAATATTATCTTTAAAAACTTGAGTATGTTTTAGTGATTCCAAGCTAATTATATCTGTATTAGATATAGTTCGTAATTGAGCAGTCGCTTCTAGTAACTGTTTTAATTCAGTGTATTTCTCTTTGTCTGTTTCACTTATTGAAGATGCACTAAGTTTATTTAAGTCATCAGTTAATCGTTTGATTTCATCTTCAATACCTTTTCTATCTCCTTTATCACTTGATTTCTGTTCTTTTTCTTTTATATCTGCTAAAATTTGAAAAAAATCATTTATCAAATCAGTAATTTTCTTTTTTATTTCGGCTGTGTTTTTACTATAAATATGGAGTATGTTTTCTTTTCCTTTTTGTTTTAATATATCTTGAATTAATGTACTTAATTTTTCTTCTTGCCCTGCTAATTCATACATATATCCTTGTTGAAAATATTCAATTTCACGATTATTTTCTTCAACACCATCTTTCCAAAAAACTTTTAAAGAATCAGAAATTTGACTTACAAATGAATCATAATTAGGATTACGCTCAAAAATTATAGGCTTGTCTGTTTTAAGTTTTTTAGCAATAGCAGCTAGAAGAACTGATTTACCAGTTGAGCGACCTCCAATAATCGAATTTAAATTAGAATTTAACTCTAAAGAAGTATTATAAATAATATTATTGTTAATTTCAATTCTATCAATTACTTGATAACCTGGTTTATCTTCGGGTAGATTTTCTTGAATAACAACTCTTAATTCAGGTTCATGTATTATTT
>JANXRU010000266.1 GCA_025356715.1 Bacteroidota bacterium | reverse complement strand
AAAAAACCTATTACAAACAGCTTTGGATGATGAGCAATACGAACTAGCTTCAAAAATTAGAGACGAACTTAATACACGTAAACAATCTTAAACATTATTAAAATAATGACAAAGCCTTATAAAATTTTATAAGGCTTTTTTTAATATTATGATATTTTAAATTGTACTTTAGCCTTTCTTAAACTGGCACCGTAGTTCAATGGATAGAATAAGCGTTTCCTAAACGTTTGATGTAGGTTCGATTCCTACCGGAGCCACTTAAAGAGAAGTTTTTGGTTTCCAAAGACTTCTCTTTTTTTTATCGTATTTTACGTTAAAATTTAAAAATCCAAAAGTTCTTTTTTTACGTTAAAAAAATCGTCAAGGAATTGGTTCGACCCATTTCTCGCTAGTTCCACTCAGATGGAAAGATACTGAAAAGTCAGCTTCCTTCCATCCTTTTTTACCAACCCCACATTTAGCCTAGTTTTAGAAAAAGAAAGCAAAAAATAAAATACTTTTTAAGTGAAACTTACTTAATAGAATTCTATTATCTTTATTGTTGATTTACAAAACAATTAATCACTCTTAAAATAATTAATTTTTATGAAAAACTATGTTTTTATACTTATTGCATTTTTATGCGTTAACTCTTCTTTTGCGCAAAAACAAATAGCAGATTATAGCCTACAAGAATTAGATCAACTAAAAAAGGATGCTGTTTCAGCTGATAAAATGAATGATGCCGCTGTATATAAAAAAGCCATCGATCTTAAAACTAAATTAGAGGTGGCTCTTCTTGCAGAAAATTATACGGAAGCCGCATCCATCAAAGAGCAATTAAAAACATTGAGCTTAGGCGCTAATGATACCAGTAAATTAGAAAATGACATTAAAAAGGCTGTTGCTGCCGAAGATTATACAAAAGCCGCATTATTAAAAAAACAATTAGACAACCTTAAAAACAACAAGGTTGAAAGTAATACAACATCGGAATCACAAATACCAACGTTAGAATTTATTAATCAAGTTTATTTTTGGAATAAAGCGGATCATTCTGTTAAGAATTTAGAATATGATACACCTCAAATGCAAACAACTGCGGCGGGTGGTTTTGGGTATGCGCAAGCAACCAGTTTTTGGGTTGTTTCAGGTACGAGATCCGATGTGACTATAAATCCAAATGAGTCTACTTCTTTTATATTAAAAGTAACACCAGGTCAAAATCCTACTGATATGTTTAGATTAGTACGATTCCAAATTTTAGGCAAAAAAAATCCAAGTAGGCACATGGCAGCAGTTACAGTTTCATCAGCTGCCTACGCCGGAAGCTCTACTAAAGAAAGAAGAGATAATGATGTGATGATTAGTTATAATAAAATAGATGAAGGTTATTATGAAATCATAGTAAATGGTCAACTTTCTCCAGGTGAATATACGTTTTACGGATTAGGTAAAATGTATTCCTTTTCTGTAAATACAGCTTACTCTAATAATAACACATCTCGAGTAACTAATGAAAGTGCTAATTCTAATGTAAATTCAACGACAAACTATTCTAAAAGTTCAATTTATGGGGAAAATAATATGACTTGGTTTGGAATAGATTTCAGTTTGTTCAATTATACATTTACTAAAAAAATGGGACGTGAAGACGATCTTCAAAAAAATATGAATAATTGGATTATTAAATATGATCATGAAATTAATGAAAGTAATCTTAAAAGATGGCTTCATAAACCTGGATTTGTTACTGATAAAGATTATTCTGAAAATTTATATCATACGCATTTAAAGAAAAATTGGATTTCGTACGATTATAATGATGTTTCTCAAAATGCCATTCAAAACCATTTAAATTATTATAAATCAAATACAAAAGGTATTGGATTAGTTGTTTTACCAGAACATTTTAATGAAGATAGAAATAACTACACCATTGAATTTGTATGGTTTGACACTGAAACTAAAGCTATTATTAGTACTCAGAAAATTTCGGGAAGAGGTAGTGGCGGAGCTACATTAAACGGATGGATAGATGTGCTTATTGAAGCAACCAAAACCTATATAGATCAATACTATAAAAAAGAAAAAGCATATTAATTAAAATTGTAATTTAATTATTTTTTGATGCTGTCTTTAAAAAATTGTAAAGTATCAACTGCAATTTGTTTGATTAAAGTGTCAGCTGTTTTTTCTTGAGGAAATACATCATTAAAATAGAGGCTTAAATCAATGTTTTTATTTTTTGGAATCTTAAATTGATACTTGTGTTTTTCTGGATTTGTAAGTTTATCTCCAATTAACCAAGCATTAAATATTTTAAGTGTTATAACGTTTGTTTCTAAATGCTTTGCAAAAGATTGGAGATTAGTAATTGATGAGTCTATTTTTACAATTTTAAAAGAAGGAAACACCCCTGATTTTTTTAAACTATTTTTGATGCCAAAATGTTTAGGATTTGATAGAACTGTTTTAAAGGCTAAGATGCGGTAAATAAAACTTCCAGTTTCCTTATTTAATAATAAATTATAATAATTATCTGTTCCTTGTTTTTTTAATTCTTGTTGAATTCCGCCAATACCAACATTATATGCAGCTGCTGCTAAAGTCCAATTATGAAAGTAATGGTAAGCATCTTTAAAATGTTTACAAGCTACTACGGTCGCTTTCTCTACATCATAGCGCTCATCAATTTCAGAATTCACTATCAATCCATAATGCTGTGCTGTATTTGGCATTAATTGCCAAAAACCACCAGCTCCCATTGGAGAAACTACATTTGACAAATGACTTTCGATAACAGCTACGTACTTAAAATCATCTGGAATTCCTTCCTTTTTTAAAATGGGTTCAATTAAAGGAAACCATTTTTGAGCTTTCTGAAATAAAATGAGTGAAGAGTTTTTCCAAGATTTATTTGAAAAAAATTCAGCCTCAAGGCTTTCTTTAATCTCATAATCATTTTGAGGCACTTTTTCTCCTGCGAACTCAAGGTTAGAAGGAATATTTAAGCCTAAAACTTTTAAATTAGTATTGATATAGTCACTCTCTATAAAGTTAGAATTTATAAAAACAAACTTTAGAATAAAAATAATAAAGCACACACACACAAAACTCACATACGTTTTTTTTGTGTGGGTACTAGGTTCTTTAAAGAGTTTTATTATCCAAACAGATATGGTCACTTACGTTTTATTATCGTATTTAGATATAAAGATAAGAAAGTGATTACACAAAAAACAATAGAAAGAATTAACCAACTGATTTGATAATTCAATACAACATTAAAAGCTAATGATACGCCTACTAAACCAATAGAAAAAAATAAAATGGCGATTCGTTTTTCTGTAACTCCCTTAAAAAACAAATGATGAGTTGTATGATCTTTACCTCCAATAAATGGAGAATTTCCTTTTCTAATTCGGTTAATAGTAACCGTTAAAGTGTCTGTCAGCGGTAATATAAACACTAAGGAAACAATTACAAACCCTAACAACGCTGAATTTACAGAGTACCATGTGTTATTTACTAATGATGCAGAGTTCCAACAATATTCTATCCCAACTATCGAAAGAAATGATCCTAAAAATTGGCTACCTGTATCACCCATAAACATCTTTGATGGGTGCCAATTATATATTAAAAACCCTAACAAAGATCCTAATACACCTATACTTAGAATTGGAATTGGAGTTAGGATGGTATGTAAATTAAAATTAATAATTATAACGAATATTAAAATAACAATAGAAACGATAGTGGTTATTCCGTCCATATTATCGAGCATGTTTACTGAATTCATTAAGCCAACCACCCAAAAAAGACTAAGCGCAAAATTAAATGCTTCATTAGTAAAAATATTTATTCTAGTCTCAGTAAAATACAAAACCAATCCACAAACTAATTGCGCAATAAATTTCAATAGGGGTTTTGTATTATATGCATCATCTGCTAATCCCATTAAAAAGGCAATGGTACATACTATAAATATCCCTATCACTTTTAGGTTACTGTATTGCAGAGGTAAAATATTATTAATGAAATTAAGAGTAATAAATGTTATTAAAAAAACAACAAAAAAAGAAATTCCCCCTAAGGAAGGCCTAGCGGCTGGACTCCAACGAATCTCTTGTTTTTCTGCTTGTCTTGCGCCTAATGTTTGAGAAAATTTCAGTAATATAGAATTGATAAGTACAGAAAATAGAAAGGCTATCCCTAAAGAAACAACTATAAATAATAAAATATTTTTTTGAAAAAAGGCCATCATTAAAACGGGCTAACAAAATTTTTAAACGGTGTTCCAATTAAATCTTTTTCAGACAATATCGGATTTTCAATATTCCAAGAAATATTAATATTCTCATCATTCCATAAGACTGTACCTTCCGAAGCTTTATTATATACATTTGTACATTTATAAGAAAAAATGGTATTATCTCTTAAGGTCAAAAAACCATGAGCAAACCCTGGTGGAATATAAAACATAGTTTTATTTTCTTCGGTTAATTCAATAGTAACATTTTGCCCGTATGTAGGAGAATTTTTTCTAATATCAACAGCAACGTCTAATACGGCGCCATTAATAACTCTTACTAATTTCCCTTGATCAAAAGGAGGAGCTTGAAAATGTAGACCTCTTAAAACACCTGTGTTTGAAAGCGATTGATTGTCTTGTTTAAAATGAGCATCTATGCCATTTTTTTTAAATACGTCTTCATTATAGCTTTCAAAAAAGTAACCTCGAGTATCTTCAAATACTTTTGGTTTTATGATTAATAAATCTTTGATATGAGTTTCTAATATTTCCATAATTTCGAAAATCGTCTTTTGTTTGTTGCTTTATCATCAGAATAATATCCACTACCATAACCATAACCATATCCATAATTATAGCCATATGTATTACGAGAAGTGTCCACTCCATTTAATACGATAGATACATTTTTAATACTACCTTCATGTACTAATTTATCTAAAATTTGCACAAAATTATTTCTAGAATAATCTGCTCTAAATACATAAATTGGAAAGTCTGCTTTTTTAATTGTTGTAATACCATCTGTAACCAAACCTATTGGAGGATTATCAAAAACAATATAGTCGTAAGTTAATTTTAATTCAGTAATCATTTCATCTAAGTACTTACTTATAATAAGTTCAGATGGATTTGGAGGGATTGGTCCAGCAGTTATGTAGTCTAAATTAGGGAAATGACTATGGTTTACACATTCTTTTATGCTAGTTATGCCAGTTAAAATTGTACTCATTCCAATATCATTAGCAATACCAAAACCTTTATGAATTTTCGGCTTACGCATATCTAAATCTAACAATATTACTTTTTTACCTGTATAAGCTAATATCCCAGCCAAATTAAGTGCTACAAATGTTTTCCCTTCTCCAGAAATGGATGAGGTTAAGGCAATTATTTTTGCACCATCAGAATGATTAATAAAATTCATATTAGAACGAATATTACGAAAAGCTTCTGCAATTAGAGATTTAGGATTTTTATCTACTACTAATTGAGAAACAGGTACGTCACTTTCATAATGAGGAATAATACCTAAAACGGATATTGACGCATTGATATGTTTTGTAATATCATTTACTGAAGTAATCGTATTATGAAGAAAATAACGAGTAAAAACAATAATTACAGATAATAACAAGGCAGATAATAGTGTTATTAAAATAGTATTATTTCTATTTGGAGAAACTTTAGTTCCGTCATTTATTGCTTTTTCTAAAATTACATTTTGAGAAACAAACCCAGCTTTAGAAATAGAAAATTCTGTTTTCCTTTCTAATAACATCGTGTAATATTTTTCGCTTATACTAAAAAGACGCATTAGCCTTGCATGCTCCATATCCTCATCAGGTGCGCGTTCATATTTATTCTTAAACTCTGATGACTTTGCCATGAGGTTAGTATATTTAGCTTTATATTTTAGGCGAATAGAATTTAAGCTCTCAATAAGGAGCTTTTTTTGAGTTTCTATATTATAATTAATTTGTTTTATGTTTTCACTTTGAGGAGTTACTTGATATAATAAATTTTCTTTTTCTTGCACCAATTTTTGTAAGGCTTGCGTGTACTCTCTGATAGAGCTTTCATATTCAGTTCCCGCAATTAGTGAAATCAATTGGTAAGTATCTATACTTTTACTTTTTGTAATATTATTTTGAAGTTCAGTTAATAGTTTTTCTTCCATCTCTAATTTCAGCATCTCATCTTCAAGCGAATTAATTCGCATCATGTTTACACTGATAATAGCATCTTTATCAGTGTAGTTTTTATCTTTTCTAAAATCTTGTAAGTTGTTTTCAGACTCTTTAAGCGCTTCGTAAACTTTTTTTAATTGGTCGTCAATAAACGTGATTATACTTTTAGAACTTTCACTTTTTCTTTCGACATCAAAGGTTAAATATTCTTCTGAAATAATATTTACTAAGTCTTTTGTTTTATTTGCATTTATGTCTTTTACAGTAACTAAAATCGTTTTTGCAGCTTCGTTTAAGGGCTTTATACCTAATTTAGATTGTAGTTCCGCAGTAACAACATCCACATTGTTGATTATAAAATAGGACTTATTGTTTTCTGATAATGTATTTTGAAGTTGAACTTTTTCTAATAATGCATTATGCGTCACATATAAATCAAAGTAGATTGAATTAACAACATTATTAGTTGAAAATGGAATAACCTGAGATTTCCCGTCAGCAATAAAATTTAGTGTTCCAGAATTTAAGTTTTTAAATTTTATATAAATTTTAATGCCATAAATACTGCTTTTTTTAACATTAAATTTAATTAAATAAGGAGACGCTTTATATAACTCATTACTTTTAAAAGTTCCTTCATTAAAATAACTTATTTGAACATCAGATTTTTCGACAACACGTTTTAGAAATATTTTTGATCGGATTTGTTCAATTGCTTCTGCAATTTTATTAGTAGCATTCTCTGAAGTTCCTATTTGCAGAACCTTAGAAGCTTCTGCATTATCATTTATTTGAATAACAGTAGATGATTGATAAATTGGCTGACTATATCTTAAATATAAAAACGCACAGGTTAATGCAATGATAAGCAAAACAATAACAATCCATACACTTTTTTTTACAATATAGAACACCAACCCTAAATCTAGTTCACTACTAAATTTAGATACCCTTTCTCTATAACCTTCTACGGCACTATCAGCAGATTGTATCAAATTATTTTTTTATAAATAAAGAGTAAATTATGATAGTTGAAGTTAACAAAGATATAAATGGTGCTAATTCTGCAACGAGTGTTTTAGCTAATCTGTATCGAGGTTCAACATAAATAATATCATTGGCTAAAACAACGGTATTACCCGCAGCAATTCCTTCTATTTTTGACAAATCCATTAAATACACTTTTGGTTTTGGCGTTCCATCATTTCTAATTAATTTCACTTTATAAGCTTTACCATCCTCAGAGATACCTCCCGTTAATGCAAGCGCCTCAATGACTGTTGTATTAAAGTTAGTAAGACTTAAAACCTTTGCTACCCCTCCATTTCCTGGAAACACAATAACACGCTTATTCGTTACCTTAACTGTCACATAAGGTTTTACGTAAAATTTATCATAAATTTCTTCTAAATACGTTTGAGCTTCAGGTATTGTTAATCCAGCAAGTTTAATTTTACCAGCCAAAGGAAGCTTAACCATCCCATCTCTTTCAACTATATAATCTAAATCTAATCTGAAATTGGCATTTGTATTTGCTAAATCGATAATTTTAAATCCATCGTTTGAAAATATTCTAACTTGTAAAATGTCATTATTTTCTATCCTGTAATTTTGTGTAGAAAGCGAATCAGCTATTTTATCGTAAGTATAATCTTTTGATGTTTTGAGCATTAAGTTGGAGCGGAAAACTTTGCAAGAAGAAAAGCTGATAACAACCACTAAAATCAAATAATATTTTATAAAGCGCATAGGTTTAGGTTAATAAGCAAAGTTACTAATTATTGGCTAATATCAAAAATCGTGCTTATTTTAATAAATTTTCATAAAGATGGCGCATGTCACTAACTAAGCGCATATAATTATACTTTGTAATAGACCAATCTATTCCTTTTTGAGCATTTTTTGAGTTTGAAGATTGATTTTTTATAGCTAATAACAAATTTCTAAAAAAGCCTGATTTATCAGAAACAGCGGACAATAACCCGCATTCAGGATGAAGTACATCTTCTATGCCACCAACATTAGTGGATACCACATATTTGCCCGCAGCTTGCGCCTCTATTATACTCACTGGAGTTCCTTCATTTAAAGAGGTTAATGCTACAATGTCTAATCCATGTAATGCCCAATCAATATTAGTAATCCAGGATGTGAAAATAACATCGACATCATCTGTTGGGATTACGGAATAAGAAACTTTTAATTTGCTGCATGTATCCATAATAAACTGCTTCGTGTCACCATCACCAATAATAAATGCTTTTATATTTTTAATGTCATTTGCTTTAAGATGCGCAATAGCTTCAATAAACAAACTGTGATTTTTAATGGGAGCCAAGCGTCCAATAATACCAATAGCTAAATGATTATCCGATAGATTATACTTTTCACGAAATTCTTTTCTATTTTGTTCTTGATTGATAGTAAACTTTGTTAAGTCAAATCCTAAAGGCACGACATGAATTTTTTCTTTTGGAGCAATCTTAAAAACCTCCGATAATTCAACCTTTTGTTTATGACTGATGGCCACGATAGCTGTTGACTTTCGAGCCAAGTAACGTTCAATAAATTTATAAAAATTAGTTTTAAATTTTCCAAAATACGAATGAAAAACATGCCCGTGAAAGGTGTGAATAATGACTGGCACTTTACAGCTAATGGCCGCTAAACGACCAATTGCCCCAGCTTTTGAAGCGTGAGTATGAACGATGTCTGGCTTAAATTCTCGAATTATTTTTTTAATTTCTTTATAAGCAGCGTAATCTGCTTTTAAATTTATTTCTCTTTGAAATTGTTTGAGTACTAATGGTTTTAATCCCAAATTTTGAGGGATATATAGGGAACTATCTTCACCTTCCTCTTCAGGGCCACCAACCAAAAGGGTTTCATAATCTGGCTCTAAATACTTAGATAAATAACTCACATTGTAAGTGATGCCTCCAATATTAAAACGATTAATTATCCTCAGTACTTTCTTCGACATTTATTATTAATCTATTTTTAATTCTGTGGATAATTGTTTAAAGTCAACACCATCAAAGTTTCCAGAGCTCATCATTAACAATACGGCGTTATTTAATGGCTGTGATTTTAAATAATTTACTAAAGTGTTACTTTCCGTAAACACTTTTAAATCTTTACGATTAAAATAATGTAACACTTGCTCAGGTGTAATTGCTTTTAGTTTTTTGTGTTCAATGGTATGTGGATTAAAATAGACTATAGCTTCATCAGCATCGTTCATAGCGCCATTATATTCTGCTAAAAATGTTTCATTTAAGCTACTAAAAGTATGTAATTCCATACAAGCAATTACTTTTCTATTATCGAACTGTTGTTTTACGGCCTGTGTTGTGGCTTTCAGTTTAGATGGTGAATGTGCAAAATCTTTGTAAAACGAAAAATGTTTATTTTTTAAAACAAGTTCTAATCGCTTTGATGCGCCAGTAAAAGTTTGTATAGCATCGTAAAATTTCACATCAGTTAAACCTAAAGCATTACAAGCTAAACGAGCC
>JANXRU010000172.1 GCA_025356715.1 Bacteroidota bacterium | reverse complement strand
AAAACCTATTTGGTAAAAGATAATTATGAAGATGCAAGTAAAATAATTAAAAAACATTACAAAGATATTTTTGAATTAGAATTAGAAGGCATTTGGACAGATGAAAACGATTGGCCACAAAACCGTAATTGGAAATTATTTAACGAATGGTTTAATTACGAAATCAGCGATTTTGTAATTGATTTAATTGATGCGCCATTATAACGAAACAACGTAATTACAACACATTATGAGCAAAGACACAACAGCAAACACATCAAGCATCGTTAGTAAAGTATGGGCATTTTGCCAAACCCTACGTGATGATGGCGTTGGCTACGGAGATTATTTAGAGCAGCTAACCTATTTGCTATTTTTAAAAATGGCCGATGAGTATAGCAAGCCACCGCATAACCGCAAAATGCCAATCCCAAAACAATATGGTTGGGATACATTAATTAATAAAAGCGGTGCAGAACTTGAAACGCATTACAATACTATGTTGCGTGAGTTAGCTAAAGAAAAAGGTATCCTTGGGCAAATATTTACCAAAAGTCAAAATAAAATACAAGACCCTGCTAAGCTCTATAAACTAATTGCACTCATTAATGCCGAGAGTTGGATATTAATGGGTGTAAAAGATAAAGGAGATATTTACGAAGGTCTTTTAGAAAAAAATGCCGAAGATACCAAAAGCGGTGCCGGGCAATACTTTACGCCACGCCCTTTAATTAAAGCTATGGTTGAGTGTTTGCGTCCCGAGCCAATGCGCACCATAGCAGACCCTGCTTGTGGCACTGGAGGTTTCTTTTTAGCGGCTTACGATTGGATAGTTGATAATCAGGATTTAGATAAAGAGGCTAAGAAGTTTTTAAAGTATGAAACTTTTTTTGGTAACGAAATTGTGGCAAGTACACGCCGCTTAGCATTAATGAATTTATTTTTACATAACATTGGTGATATTGATTCTGCTAATTTTATTTCGCCAAACGATTCGTTAATTACAGATTCAGGAACGCGCTACGATTATATTTTAGCCAATCCACCTTTCGGTAAAAAAAGTAGCATGACGTTTACTAACGAAGAAGGTGAGCAGGAAAAAGAAGACTTAACTTATAACCGTCAGGATTTTTGGGTAACAACAAGTAACAAGCAATTAAACTTTGTGCAGCACATTCGCACTATGCTAAAAACTACAGGTAAAGCAGCCGTTGTATTACCTGATAATGTTTTATTTGAAGGAGGAGTTGGAGAAACAGTCCGTAAAAAATTATTAGAAACAACCGACTTACATACTATTTTACGTTTACCAACAGGTATTTTTTATGCCAATGGAGTAAAAGCAAACGTATTGTTTTTTGATGGTAAGCCATCAAGTAAAATAGCTCAAACAAAAGATATTTGGGTGTATGATTACCGTACAAACGTACACCATACCTTAAAAAAGAATCCGTTAAAGTTGGATGATTTAAAAGACTTCATTAAACTTTACAATCCAGCAAATCCTAAAAAACGTAAAGAAACCTATAATGCCGAAACCAACCCCGAAGGACGTTGGCGCAAATTTACTTTCGATGAAATTATTGCACGCGATAAAACATCCTTAGATATTACTTGGTTAAAAGATAAATCATTAGCTGATTTAGATAATTTACCTGACCCTGATGTTTTAGCATTAGACATTGTAGAAAATTTAGAAGCCGGATTAGAAAGTTTTAGAACGATCATTGCAAGTTTAAATAAGAAATAATAAAATTGCTTTAAAATAATCCGTACAACTTCGTTTGTAATGCTATATTTATAAACGACCTAGTTAACGACTAAGTTACCGACCTAGTTCCACGAATGCTTTATTAGGAACTGCTTCATTTTGTATGATTTTAAATTTGAAAAAAATCAAATTTCTATTGACAGAAATTAGTTTAAAAAAAGTAATTCTGTTGATAGAACTTTGATTTTAGACTTTAAGAATAATGTAATGTTTTGATTTACAATGTTTTCTATCAACGTATATACGGTCAAATAAATTGTAAAATTCCTATTATGTGTTTAAGACTTTTGCTTTACACTTAAATTAATGAGTGCTAATTCAATTTCATTTCTTTTAAAGTAAGTTCGATTTCCAATACCATAAGGATTTAATTTTCCTTTTTTACACCAAAGCCAAATAGTAGATAAATCACATTTTAATAAATCAGCAACTTCTTTTCTCGTTAAATATTCAGTTGGTTGCTTTGGTTCGTAATGCAGTTTTAATTCATTAATTTGATTTTGTAAATCAGTAAATAATTTAGTTAGCTGTTCAGCAGTCATGTGATGAATAAGAGTAGCTTCCGTTTTCATATAGATTTTTAATATCAATATAAGAACAAACAGGTAAAGTGGTGTTCCTCAGCAGGTGCAAGCAATAAATCGCGCCAAACCAAAATAGCCCCCCGCTACGCTGCATTTGTAATGCTGCGTTTAGTTATTTAGGTTATTAAAGGTTTAAAGAAGTGAAATAACATTGGAGAACAATTTTATACGATTTGTATCATTATTCGGTATATCTGTCATAAAATAGTTCTCCAAAAAACTATCTAGCCAATACTAAATACCTTTGATCAAGTCCTGCTTTATATCTGTTCTTAAATTCTTCAGATAAAAAAGAATTATCAATCCATTCAAAAGCTATTACCTTGTTTTGTATAAATCGCTTAAACACACTTTCAATCTGTTTATCATTCAAATCTAAACCTTTTCCAAAGCGCTCAAAATGATCTTTTCTCAATCGTTTCTTTTTACCTTCTATTGGTAAGGCTAGTTCCTCATTATCTAAAGGATTCACAATATTCACATTTAGCAAATCATAAGCAGGAGCCAAAGACCATTTTGTTCCCTTATCTATCATTGAGAAGTTTTTCAAATGCATATCATTGTTCCCTGTTAAATAACTGAAAACACTTAACTCAAAAAAGTAAAGTTTATCTAATAGCGTATCATCCGAATAATCATTTAAAGCTTTACCTATTTTTTCCATAGAGCTTTTGTATTTATCAAATGCTTCTAATATCTGGAACATATCAATCATGTGTATCTTCTCTCCTTTTTCAGTTCGGTCTATACGCTTTGTAATGTAAGATAGTTCACCTGATTCTAATCGTATCAAACTTGATGGTACAGTATTAATTCCAAAGGCTTCTGCAATGCGCATCGTAACATGTTCGTTTTGTGGCATTTCGCGGTAGTTTTCAGAAGGTTGCTTAAAAATATAATTACCACCCAAAGCACCAACAACCGTTAAACGCCCAGCATCACCATTATTTAAAGCTTCACCAACTAACGATAAGGATAGTTTTGGTTGTACACCTGGTACTGCTATACTTCTCTCAACAACATTTTTAGCAAGATCTCTCATTTGATTAAATGAGTATTCAAGTACTGGAGCATGTTTGGTTCCAAAAAATTCTAAACTGCAAGCCTCATGAAAATCATGTTCTGAGCCCTCTATTGCTTTATAACAATATAAACACTTCTTATTCATCGCTTCCTATTATTGGTTTAACACTCACAGCTCCTATACAATTTTGGCAACACGCCAATAACAATCCCATTCTGTCATTAGGATTTAACTTCCAATTCTTTGTTGCAATTTCTAACAACCAACCTTCAGGAATCAATCCTTCAAAAAATGGAAACAAACGTTTATCTGTATACGGCTTATCTGTTACTGGCATAGTAAACGTTATAAATTGCTTTGGGTACTTTGTAGCATAATTGGGTTCATACAAAAAAGTATATTCGCCACCATCAGTTTCAGTGAGTACACCGGCCAGTAAATCTTTATAATATATTTCTGCTTGTCTCATTATGCTGATATATTATCTGCTAACATGTGATTTAATAATTCTTTACTATTTACCGGAGCCAATTCATGCCCAAACATTTTCAGTACTTGATTCGCTTTTTCAAGATTCAAATTGCCTTTGCCTTGTTCTATCTTTCTGATAACGGTTAGAGCAACGCCAGCCCTTTCAGCAAACTCTGCTTGGCTTAGTTTAACTTCTTTTCTTTTGGTTTTAACAAATTCAGCTAAAGTCTTCATCTTATAAATTTATATGCTTTTACATATAAGTTACACAAATATACAACTTTTATATGCTTTTACATATAACATTAAACAAATATACAATTTTATATGCTTTTACATATAATCTTAAAACTATACGATTTTCGTATAATGAGCTATAAAATCGATGAAATTATACGGTTTTAGTATAATTAGAACAGGTAAAGTGGTGTTCCTCAACAGGCGCAAAGCAAAAAGATGCGCCAAACCAAAATAGCCCTTGCTTTTAGCTATTTCTTTTCAACTTAGATAATCGTGATGCTACACGATTATCGGCAGCAGTCATTAACATGGTTCTTAAAGCATTTCTTAATAATTTGCCTGAACTTGCAGAAGAGCCGAACTCGGCCCCGTTTTCTCTTGTGCGGATAAAAGCTGGATCGTTTGCGATACGTGAAGCATCAACGCCACCTTTTTCACGAGCTAAATGCCCATCCTGTGTTTTGTAAAAGGAAATATCTCCGATTTTTCCTTTTAGCTTGATTATTCCTTTTTGCCTTGCCATGATTGTGATTTTTTAGATTGATTTACATCTTGTCAACTGCTGCGCAGTCAGTTTTCAAAATGGTCAAACTTCATTCATATCGCGAATAGAATTCGTTTAACAATACAAAAGTATATCAAGTAAAAAGCATTATAATCAATGGTGATGCGATGCAATCGCATCACCACAATTTGAATTACTTTGAAAGTTTTTTACGCAGTTTATATATAGATAACCCATACCATAAGCATGGATAAGGTATGCGTGAAAGAAAAATAAAGTAGGGGAGCGTTATGAGAGGAAAAAATGAAATGTTCCCCCTATGTTCCCCCTCTTAATGAAAAAAGCCTGTAATCTATTGATTTACAGGCTTTTTCTTTGTTTAATCGTGACCCCGATTGGATTCGAACCAATGGCCCACAGCTTAGAAGGCTGTTGCTCTATCCAGCTGAGCTACGGGGCCAATATTTACATTACCATTGCTGATTAAGTAAAAATTAGAGTGCGAATTTAGTATTT
>JANXRU010000135.1 GCA_025356715.1 Bacteroidota bacterium | reverse complement strand
AGAAACCTTATCTTTTTTTTAAAAACAAATTAAATAAAAACGGTGTATTAATTATTGCCGTTCCAAATCATGTTTCATTTGATGCAAAGTACTATAAAGAATATTGGGCAGCATATGATGTCCCTATTCATTTACATCATTTTGAATTAAAATCAATGAAGCGGTTGGTTGAAAATGCGGGCTTTAAATTACAAGAAACTAGGCCAATGAAATTTGATAGTTTTTATGTGAGTATGTTGAGCGAGAAATATAAAACAGGATCTGTTAATTTATTTAAAGCATTTTGGATAGGTTTACAATCAAACCTGAAAGCGAAAGACCCACACTCCTACTCTAGCACTGTTTATGTTTTTAGGCATGTGTAAAATAACTCTTTAATATAAATCGTAATATTTTATTAAAGCCCTTGAACTATTGTTTAAGGGCTTTTTTTGTATTGTTCTGATAATCAAATAGATGACTCGAGTTTGTATTACAAGAATATTTAATACCTAAGCATTAAAATATTACTAGAACTTTGTTGATTTTAAAGTTATTTTGAGGAACTTTAAACACTGTATAATATTCAAATTAAAACAATGGTTTATAATATCGAAAACTTTAAAAAATGGCAGATTCTGTTAGATTAGATTCTTATTTATGGGCAATTAGAATGTTTAAATCGCGCTCAATGGCTAGTGATGCTATAAAAAACAATAAAGTAAAATTAAACGAAGTTGTTGTTAAGTCCGCCCATCTTGTTAAAATTGGGGAGCGTTATACTTTGTCTTTTCCTCAAGGAATAAAAAAAATAGTTGAAGTAACGGGGCTTATAGATAAACGTCAAAGTTATGATGTTGCTATTAAGCATTATATTGATCATTCGCCACCACAAGACAAAACACAAACCTTAGACGATATCTTTTTTAATGTAAATTTAAAAAGAGATAGAGGCTCCGGAAGACCAACTAAGAAAGACAAACGCGACATGACTGATTTTGGTTGGGAATAATGAAAGAATTTTTATGAAAGACCAAACTGATCAATTCTTTCTAAACATACCAGAACCATACGGGGCGGCCCTGTAATATCTTCGTCATTTTTTTATAGAAGAAATGAAGTTACAAGAATATTGGAAATTTAATACGCCTTTTTATTATTATAAAGGAAAATGGTTTGGTTATTTATCATACAGTGAAAAGCGCCACCATGAAATTTATATAGGATTTATAAAAGGCTATAAAGTCAAGCATAAAAAATTATTAAGTGAAGGTCGGAAACAAATAAAAGTATATCGGATTGACGCAACAAAAAACATTAATCTGAAAGAATTAATAGAGATTGTAGAACTTCTTAAAGCCCAATATTAAAACCAATTTGTATAATAGGATTTTGATAAGGAGAGTAGGGGCTTTGATTTACATTGTAAAATATAGCTGCAATAAAAGCACCTTTGTTTGAAAAAGCCTGTCTGTAGCCGCCTCCAATCAAAATGTTATCAACCCATCGACGAGAATCAGGAGCAACTCCTGCGTAATCTGGAACACTTAGTTTATCCCAACCAACTTGCGCAAATACGCTTTCGAGAACCATAAATCTAGCAAAGGCATTTGTACCATATACTGTTGAAACATATCTTGTTCCTAAGTAAGATTGACTATAATAGTTATAGGTCCCGCCAATTCCAGCAGATAATTTTTTTGTTATTTTGCAACCAATTAATGGCTGAATGTTAAGGTAGGTAGTTGACCCGAAAGAGGCGCCTACATTACCCCCAACATATAGTCGTTCTTTAAATGTTTCAAAATCTTTTGGTTCGGATCTGTGGTTAATGCTTGTTGTAGGAGTAGTTGGCACTCGCACCTCGTCCTGAGAATGCCCTATTATAAAGCAAAACCAAAGAATGATACTAAAAAATAGTGCGTTTGTTTTCATTATTTTACTTCTTCGTAATCAACATATTCGCCATCACTTTCTTTGAAATGTGGTTTATTTTTTTGCTCAAAACCTTCGACTTTTACTTCACCTTCTTTGCGCCTATTGTAAGCTTGGTTTTGTGTATTAAAACCTTGTTGTTGAGTTTTGGGTTTAGACATCGTTTTAAACGCATCATATATTTTCCATATAATCCATAATACGATGACTGTCCAAATAATATCGCGCACGTTGTTGTTTTAAAAGCTAAACAAAATTACGCTATTTACAGATATCAAGGGTATAAAGCAATGCATTAATTTTTGTTAAATTGTTTAAAGTGCTGTAAATTAAATTTCTAAAAATAATTGTTTAGGCAATAGTTGAAACGTCATGCGGTGTAAAGGCGTGGTGCCGTGCAATCTAATGGCGTCTCGGTGCTTTTTTGTTGGATAAGCCATGTTTTGCTCCCAATTATAGTGAGGATATTGAATAGCCGCTTCTTTCATAAAATCATCTCGGTATGTTTTGGCCAAAATACTAGCCGCAGCAATGCTTAAAAATTTAGCATCGCCTTTTATAATGCAGTGATGTGGAATGTTATTATAAGGAGTAAACCTATTACCATCAATGAGTAATAATTCGGGCTTGAGTTTGAGTTGATCAACGGCTCGGTGCATCGCTAAAAACGAGGCTTTTAAAATATTGATCTCATCTATTTCAATATTATCAACTACACCAACTGCCCAGGCAACCGCTTTCGCTTCTATTTCAGGACGAAGTTCGTAG
>JANXRU010000108.1 GCA_025356715.1 Bacteroidota bacterium | reverse complement strand
TTTAAACTTTGGTATTCGCCACTAAACCATTGATCTTTGGTAAATGTAGAATCTGGATTAACGTTATTTATCACAATGCCTGTAAGGTGCGGATTTTTATCCCTTTTCATAAAGCCTGCTATCATAGGGAATAGCAAGGCAACGAATGCAAGGATGGTAAATATATTTTGTTGTTTTTTCATTGCAAGTTATTCGATACTAATTAATTTTTTATGAAAAGTTAAAATATTTTTTTCTGTTAATTTTGATTTATAACGAGGTCTTCTATTAGTTCTGAAGTTGTATTGTCTAACATCTAATGGTATTAGAGTGAATTTATCTATTAAAATTCTTCTAGTAAAAAACTTATTTTTATAATAACTCATTATTGATTTTTGTTCAAATTGATAACAATCAATTTTATAATCTTGAAAAGTAATAGTTGTGTCCCTTAATCGATATGTTTTTATATCACGATCATCTCCATCACATTCAGTTTTAATTTCTAATGTTCTTTTTTCGTCTTTCCATCTAATACTATCTTCGCTTATACGGTAACAAAAAGGAACTTCAATAGTATCTTTAAAACTTAATGAGAAAAATTTTGAAATTACCGTGTCTGGAACAGTACTAAACTTTTCTTGGTATTTAAAAAATAAACTATCTCCGTTTTTAAAAAAAATGATTGGTAAAAATGGTTTGTTTTCACTATTGTTATCAAATGAACTGATTGGTGCAAATCGCTCAATTTTAATTGTTTTTTCAACTTCATAACTATAATAAATATTTATGGTGTCGTATATTTTCCGTGAAATAGGTGTATAGTAATCTGATTCTTTAAAGGTTAAATTTCCTTCGAAATTCTTTAATGTTTTTTGAGCATAAAATGAGTATTGCATCCCAATAATTAAAAAATAAATTAGTTTAAAATCTAACATCTTATACCTCATTGCGAACATCTATATCTTAAAATCTAAAATAAATAAAAGGATTAAAATCTAATGCAGCAATATAACTTAAGGAGATATAAAATAACACAACAGAAACACTAAGCATAATGGTGTTAGATAAAGTAGTATGCGTCTCTCCATATACCTTTGTTTGAATAGACTTGGTAAATGGAATAAAAGCAAAGAAAGAAAACAAGGTAGCTAATGCTAAAGAGAAATAAAAATCGTTATGTAGTGCAAACTTACTATCAAAGAAATTGAAACTAAACATTGTTTTTACAATGTGATTTGCTTGCTCTAAATCCTCTAATCTAAAATATACCCAACCAACAATCACTATTAAAAACGTAATACCAGTTGAAACAACCTTACCTATTTTATTATAAATTTTCAATAAGAATAAACGTTCCAATACCAAAAACAAGCCATGGAATGCACCCCAAATAACAAAGTTCCAACTAGCTCCATGCCACAAACCTGATACTAAAAAAACAATAAATAAATTACGATATAGTTTAGCTTGAGAGTTTACTTTATTGCCACCTAATGGAATGTATAAATAATTTTTCATCCATGTACCCAATGTAATATGCCATCTACGCCAAAATTCAGTAATGCTAGAAGATAGATATGGGTTATTAAAGTTCTCTGGTAAACGAATACCAATCATTTTGCATATACCAATAGCCATATCACTATAGCCACTAAAATCAAAATAAATTTGGAAGGTATAAGCTAATGCACCAACCCAAGCAGCAGCTGTATCTATTTGAGATGCATCTAATTTAAAAACATCATCGGCTTGCGAACCAATAGTGTTGGCTATAATTACTTTTTTAGCTAAACCTATACAAAAAGTATAAAAGCCACTTAGTTTTACTTCAGGTGTATAATTTTTTTCACGATCAGTGATTTGGTCAGCTATATCATGGTAACGGACTATTGGCCCCGCAATTAATTTAGGAAATAATAAGATGTAGGTTTGATAGTGCCAAAAATTTTTAAGTGGTTTATGTATGCCCCTGAAAACATCCACTACATAAGTAACGCTCTCGAACGTGTAAAAAGAAATACCAATAGGTAATACTATTTTAAGCCACGAAATTGGGTTAACACCTGCTAATCCTAATGCCCCATTAATATTATCAATAAAAAAATTAGAGTATTTGAAATAAAACAACAATCCTAAATTCATTAAAAGAGAAATAACCAATAATTGCTTTTTACCTTTAGACGTTTTTGCGTCTTGC
>JANXRU010000103.1 GCA_025356715.1 Bacteroidota bacterium | reverse complement strand
AATTCTTTAATTGATTTTCAGCAAAGTTATCTGAAGAAAGTTCGATGATTTTAAAAAAATGTTGGATGTCGCTCATATAAGTTTAATCTAATAAAAAAGTAATAGATTAAATTTATAGATAAAGCAGTTTGTAAGGGAAGTTTAAAATCAAACTTATTAACGAAAGTACGTTAGTATAATGATTTGATATAATATAAATCAATAAACTTTTTTCTTTTTATCTTTTCCATAGATGAAAAAGAAACAAAAAATCTAGTCAAAAATATGCTCCACGCTCCTCACGGAGTTACACGGATTTCACGCTCCGCTAAATCCTTGAATTCTCGTTTCACCGCTTCTCTGCTCGCATTTTTGACAACCCTACGCTCTTCTTCTATACAATATTATCTTAAAAAAAGATCTATTCCGTTCGCGAACGTTTGAATTAGTGATTATTTTCTTCGATAAAAATTCAGTACAATCAATTGATATAATATCTGTTAAGTAAACTATTAAAAATCAACTTTCACATAAAATAAAGGTAAAAAGCCCAATTGATAATTTTTTACTAAAGGGTCGGCATTAATATTTGCTGGATCTGGAGAGTAACTCAAGGCTAATACATTTTTAGTATTCATCACATTTACTAAATCCAAAGCGATTTCGTAAGCTGCTTTTTTACCATTTATTTTATAAGCAATTCTAAAATCTAAACGATTATAGGGATTAAACTGTAAACTATTTACGTTATTGTTATCAGCTACCACATCCATAACCGCATTACTAGCGGCAACATCAACAGGAGAATATCTTTTGCCACCACCATAAGTAAATTTGGAAGACGCACTTACAGTGTTCTTTTTTGTTTTACCAACACCATATTCTACCCCTAATAATAAGTTCATCACATAGTTGCCATTAAAATCCGTATTAAACGTTTTGCCATTACTGGCGGTGTATTTACTATCGAACAAACTGGCCGAGTATAAAAAGAAATAATGTTTACTAAAGGCTTTTTCTATGGTGAGTTCTAACCCATAATTATAACCAGTACCTTTATTTTCCATAGAATAAATTGGGAAGAAGCGATTAAAGCTAGCTCCTCTATTTAACAAGGATACACTTGATGGAACCGCATAAACTGGCACATTCCACAGGTATTGATAATAAGCCTCTATTTTGGTTCGGAAGTTTTTCGAAATTTGATAATCATATCCTAATACGACATGTTGACTTTTACTTAAGCCTAAACTTTTGTTATCAGCTATTTTAGTGGGATTAGAATATACTTTACCTTCTCGTACTAAACTATCAGGTGTGGCAAAGTACAAATACGTGGGTTGCATTTGACTGTGCATGCCGTAAGCTAAACTCAATGTTTGATTTGCTTTAAATTGATAACGAATACTGGCTCTTGGCTCAATAGCATAAGTATTATTAAGCGTTAAAAATTGTGCAAATACACCCAGGTTAGTACTCCATTTTTCGTTGAATTTATGTACAAAGGCAAAGTAAGGTTGCATTAAATAAAAATCTGTTTGTGTATTTATTCGTGTTTTGAAAGGTTTATTGTCAATGGCTTGAGCAATGGTATCAAAACGCGAATTAATTTTTATTTGATCGTAAAAATTAACGTGATACATGTTAGCAAAGAAACCTGCTTTGAAACTGTTTTTTGGATTTAATTTATGTTTTACATACCATGACAATGTTGTTTTACCTTCGTAAAATTGGTAACCTAAAATTTTTGGTAAGGTATCATTTGGTTTAAAATTTTCATCTCTTAGCACGAGGTTATGTGTCACGTCTAGCCCTGATGCACTGTATGCTAAGGAGGTTTTCATAAACGTGCGACTATTGAAAGAATAACTATGATTAAGAATGGCAACTCCCATAGCCGATGTGAAATATTGATCTTTGTTTAAATCACCATATAATTCTTTTGGACGAGTAGATTGCGAACTTAAAATAATTTTTATTGTACTAAATCCTCCAATAGAACTAATAGAAAATACGCCTGCTTTTTTAGTAGGAAAATTAAAACGAAAGGCGCCATCCTGATATTTTGGTACGGCACTTGTTCCTAATTTAATATTTAAAAATGATAATATGTCTAATGTTGAATATCGGTAGTTAATATAATAACTACTTCCTTTTTCTTTGTTAATAGGACCTTCTAAAGATAATTCTGTTCCTAATAATCCAAATTGAAACGTACGTTCATGTTTTTGATTATTACCATTTCTCATTTTTAAATCAAACACACCGCCTAAAGCATTTCCATAATTGGCAGGAAAAGCGCCAGTATAAAATTCGGAATTTGCTAAATATTTATTATTGATAATAGCAGTTGGTCCGCCTGCGGAACCAGCCACTGCAAAGTGATTGGGATTTGGAATATCAATTTCTTCTAAACGCCATAATAAGCCAGATGGAGAATTTCCACGAACAACGATATCATTTCGGCTATCGTTAGTTCCTTGCACGCCAGCAAAATTGGATGCCATACGAGCAGGGTCTTGCCTTGAACCCGCATAACGTTCGGTTTCTTCAATACTAAATTTTTTCATATTAATAGCTTGCATATCCGTAACAACATCATTTTGATCAGCAGTAACGGTTACTTCATCTGTTTGCACTAATGACTCCTCCAATTCCATGTTTAAAAATACTTCCTTGCCTGATGTGATAATAATATCATTTAAAATAATAGGATTATATCCAATATAGCTCGCAACAAATGAACGACGACCAACAGGAATCCCTTCAATTTTAAAATTTCCTTTTTCGTCAGTTGACGCCACTAATTTTTTAGTAGAGTCGTTTTTCATTCTAACGATAACGCCCGGCAAGCCTATGGCACTTATCTTATCGGTAATTTGCCCCCTAACGGTTTGTTTCAATTGTGATTGAGAAAACAGAGTGGAGGATATTATAAAAAGTGAAAAGTATAAAGCGTATTTTAATTTCATAGCGTTATTGTAATGGTAGTTTTTATGATTTTTACACCTTGTGAAATTAATTTTTTATAATTAATGTATCTAATATTTTGTCTTTCACAATAAATTTATAAACGATATCAGAGGCTTCTATTAAAATGAGTTGTTCGTTATCTTTTTTAACTCCTAACATAGAAATTGCTTTTTCGGTTGCCTCTTGCTCATCTAGTTTTTCTGATTTCATAAGTGCTTTAGTTAAGGCTTGTGTTTTTAAACCATCATCTTTTAATTTGCCTAATTCATTAATAATCCAACTCAAGGCTAAAAACGAGTCGTTGTTAAACTCAATAATAGAGGCATTTTTAGGTTTAACTGGTAATTTATTATACGGTGATTTTAATATTTCTTTAGTTTCATAATTAATACTGTAATGTGGTTTTTTAGCTATTTTTTTTAGCTGAATTAACCCATTTAATGCGTGCGCATAAATGCTTATCCATCTTAATTTTCGACGCATTTCATGAACTTCACTTTCAATTTCTGTAAATGAATAATTTAAAGTTAGAGCAAATGTTTTTATTTTTTTTATTTCTAAAGTGATTGCATTTTTTAAATCAGTTATATATTCGTCATCATAAATAATAAGGTATTTATCTATTTTTATATTAAATGAAAATAGTTTCCCTTCTAGCCATTTCTTGTCTTTAAGCCTTTTATTAAGTGTTTCAGAATATTTTTGATAATCATTTAAAAATACATCTACTATTTTTTTAGGTATTTTTTTATTAGTCTTAAATTCTTTTTCAAACAAAAAATAATAATCAATGCGTCCAAGTGCATCTTCCAGTTTTTTAAAGCGGCCGTTCCATTTTTTGAATAACGTATCTTCAAAAGCTTCTTGATGAAGGTGTGTTAAACCTTCTAACATAAATAATAGCTTTCTTGCATCATTTTGATATAACCAAACTGCTGGATTTTTTTGACTGCTTGCTTTTACAAATAAAGCTTGTAATTGATTGCTATAATATAAAAAAGGGTTAATTGGTTTTGATGTCATACCTTAAATATTTTAACTCTAAAACTACTTATTTTAAACTTAATTTCCACCTTTAATAATCTATCATTTTTATTATCTTTAACCCCTATGGAAAAAAAAGTTCGTTTGCGTTTTGCGCCAAGTCCAACAGGAGGCTTGCATATGGGTGGAGTTCGTACTGCCTTATTTAGTTATTTATTCGCTAAAAAACATGGCGGTGATTTTGTATTGCGTATTGAAGATACCGACCAAACACGTTATGTAAATGGTGCCGAAGAGTATATTATTGCAGCTCTTAAATGGTGTGGTATTGAGCCTAACGAAGGTGTTGGGTTTGGTGATGGTCCTTATGCGCCATACCGTCAGAGTGAACGTAAAGAGTTGGGAATTTATAAAAAATATGCTGATCAATTAATAGCTTCAGGTCATGCATACATCGCCTTTGATACATCTGAAGAATTAGATGAAATGCGTAAACGATTGGAGGCTGCGAAAGTAGTAGCTCCACAATATAATTCAGTAACGCGTCAAAACATGCGTAATTCTTTATCGCTTAGCGAAGATGAAGTTGCTAAATTGATAGCTATTGGCGCGCCTTATGTAGTTCGCTTAAAAGTTCCTCGAAATGAGGAAATCCGTTTTCATGATATTATCAGAGGTTGGGTAACGGTTAATTCTACTCAGGTTGATGATAAAGTATTGTTAAAATCAGATGGTATGCCAACTTACCATTTAGCGCATATTGTAGATGATATTGAAATGAAAATTACCCATGCGGTGCGTGGCGAAGAATGGTTACCAAGCGCTCCATCACATATTTTAATATACCGTTACTTAGGATTAGAAGATCAAATGCCTCAATTAGCGCATTTACCATTAATTTTAAAGCCAGATGGAAATGGAAAATTATCTAAACGTGATAAATCGGGATTACCAATGTTTCCTATTAATTGGCATGATGAGCGTACTGGCGAAAGCTATGTTGGTTACAGAGAATCAGGATTTACACCAGATGCTTTCATTAATATGTTGGCATTGTTAGGTTGGAATCCTGGCGATAACCGCGAAATATTAACCAAAGAAGAATTAATTTCCGAATTTTCTTTTGAACGGGTTAATAAATCGGGCGCTAAATTTGATCCCGAAAAAACGAAATGGTTTAATCAACAATATTTGCGTATGCAAACAGATGAACAATTAGCAGCCTCTGTTATGCCTTTATTAGAAGTCAAAGATATTCATAAGGATACAATATTTGTAACTGAATTTTGTAGATTAATAAAAGAAAAAGCACATTTTGTAACTGAGTTTTATGATTTAGGTTCTTACTTTTTTGTAGCGCCAACAAGCTACGACGAAAAAGTAATGGCTAAAAAATGGAACGAAACTTCGAAAGCAACTTATACGAAATTGACCGAAAAATTAAACGCATTAGATGTGTGGACCATTACTTCTATTCATGATTTGTTTGCTGCGGTTGAGCCTGAATTAGGTAAAATTGATATGCAGTTAGTTCGTGTTTTAGTAACTGGCGTTGCCGGTGGCGCGCAGTTATTTGATATGTTAGCTTTATTAGGGAAAGAAGAAGTGATTGCTCGATTGAATTCCGCATTAGCGATATTATAAATGTCTATTAACAACTAAATACTATTTATCATGCATCCATTACTGAAGCAAAATTTATTTTTTATCAAAGAACATGTAGGTATGTTTAAAGCGGCAAACAACTTTGATATTTTAAATCCAGAAACAAAGGAAATTGTCATGACTTGTCGTGAAGAGCAATTGGGTGGGTTTACTAAACTATTGCGTTTCACTGATTATAAACGTATGACGCCTTTTCACATCGAAATAAAATCGCCAAGCGGAGAAAAAGTATTAGAAGTAAAACGTGGCGTTTCTATTTTTTTATCAACGGTAGAAGTGTTAGATGAAAAAGGAAATTTAGTAGGAAGGTTTAAGCAAAAGTTTTTTTCGATTGGAGGAAAGTTTGATGTGTTGGATCCGAATGATCAAATTATTTGCACCTTAAAAGGTAAGTGGACAAGTTGGGATTTTAAATTTATGCAAGGGAATAATGAATTAGCAAGCGTGTCAAAAAAATGGGCAGGCTTTGGCAAAGAATTATTCACAACCGCTGATAACTATATGCTTTCTATAAACGAAACCGTTGGTAAAGAAGATTCAGCGCGTATTTTGATATTAGCGGCTGTTATGTGTATTGATATGGTTATTAAAGAATAATTATTTTTTAAATGAATACAAAAAACATACTCGGGCTTCGAACTACTATTTATAAAGTAGGAGATATAGATAACGCAAAAGAATGGTATAGTAAGGTTTTTGAAACAAAGCCATATTTTGATGAACCCTTTTATGTAGGTTTTAATATTGGAGGTTACGAATTAGGCTTGCAGCCGGAAGAAGAAATGACAACTGAAAAAGGAGAAAGTGTATTGAGCTATTGGGGAGTCAATGATGTTGAAGTAGCTTTTAATCATTTTATAAAATTAGGGGCTGTAGAGCACGAAAAGCCCCAAAACGTTGGTGGCGAAATAATGGTAGCTACAGTAAAAGATCCCTGGAATAACATTATTGGTTTTATTTATAATCCTGAATTTAAATTGACTTAATTTTAATTTATGGAATTATACTCCGATACTTACTTTATGAATGAAGCATTTAAAGAAGCACAAAAAGCCTTTGATGCAGATGAAGTACCTGTTGGTGCCGTTATTGTGGCTGAAAATAAAATCATTGCTCGCGGCCATAATTTAACCGAACAACTAAATGATGTAACGGCACATGCCGAAATGCAAGCGATTACCTCTGCCACTAATTATATTGGCGGCAAATACTTAAACGATTGTACGTTGTATGTAACACTAGAGCCCTGTTTAATGTGTGCAGGCGCTTTACATTGGACACATATTACAAAAATTGTATATGGTGCAAGTGATGATAAAAAAGGATTTTCAAAAATAAATCAACCTGTGCTTCACCCTAAAACAGTAGTTGTTAAAGGTGTTTTAGAAGAACAATGCTCTCGTATATTAAAATATTTTTTTCAAAAAAAACGATAATGCCGAAAATTCAAACGATATTTCATAAAAAGCAAAAAGCAAAAAGCAAAAAGCAATATTACTTTAAATTGTCTTTTGCTCCTTGCCTATTAATTTTTGTCTTTTG
>JANXRU010000071.1 GCA_025356715.1 Bacteroidota bacterium | reverse complement strand
TTTTACGTGAGTCCCTCCACATAATTCAATCGAATAGTTTTTATCAAATTCAACCACACGAACCACATCGCCATACTTTTCTCCAAACAAAGCCATAGCGCCTGTTTTTTTGGCATCATCAATGGTCATCTGTTGAATGTTACTATAAATGTTTTCACGAATTTTTGTATTCACTATTTTTTCAATTTCATGTAACTCTTCATCCGTAATTTTTGAAAAATGCGAAAAGTCGAAACGTAAATATTCATCATTTACTAAACTTCCTTTTTGTTCTACATGAGTACCTAATACCATACGTAAGGCCGCGTGGAGTAGGTGAGTAGCGCTATGATTGTTTTCAGTATAGCTACGTTGATCTTTATTGACTTTAGCTGTAAAATTTGCATTAATGTTTTCAGGTAATTTATCACAAAAATGAATAATTAATCCATTTTCTTTTTTAGTATCTGTGATGTAAACTTTTTCGTTAATGTTTTCAAGAGTTCCTGTATCCCCTACTTGACCGCCACTTTCAGCATAAAAAGGAGTTTCCGTTAATACTAACTGAAACTGTTCTTTGTTTTTTGCTTTAACTTTTCGGTAACGAACAATAGTAGTTTCGCATTCTAATTCATTATAACCAACAAAGTTTGTTTGTTTATCGTCAGTAATGTTTTTGTCTACAATTATCCAATCATCAGTATCTACAACAGATGAAGCACGTGAACGATTTTTTTGTTCATCCAGTAAACGGTTAAATTCTGTTTCATCTATACTTAAATCGTAGCCCCGTGCAATTAAAGAAGTTAAATCTAAAGGAAAACCAAACGTATCGTACAATTCAAATACGACTTTGCCATCAATCACTTTTCCAGCATGCTTAGCAATTAAATCAATACACACTTGATCAATCCGTTTTAAGCCTATCTCCAAGGTTTTGTAAAAAGAAATTTCTTCTTCTTTAATTACTTTTTCTATTAATAATTTTTGGGAATTTAATTCTGGAAATTGCTCACCTAATTGATGTGCTAACGTTGGAACCATACGATACATAAATGGCTCTTTAATATTTAACGACTGATAGCCGTAACGAATTGCACGACGTAAAATACGACGAATGACATAGCCTGCTCCCGTATTGCTTGGTAATTGGCCATCGGCAATACTAAACGAAATGGTCCGAATATGATCTGCAATAACACGCATCGCAATATTAATAATCAATTGCTTTTTATGTTCTTGCTCGTCTTGCGGCTTGTATCGTAACCCACTTAACTCTTCAATTTTATTTAATAAAGGCGTAAATACATCCGTATCATAATTAGACGTCTTACCTTGCAAAACACGCACCAATCGCTCAAATCCCATTCCTGTATCTACGTGTTGCGCTGGTAATTTCTCAAGACTTTTGTCTGCCTTGCGCATAAACTCCATAAATACATTGTTCCAAACTTCAATCACTTGATCATTATCTCCGTTTACAAGTGAGGCACCATCAACCTTTGCACGCTCTTCATCGCTCCGTCCATCATAATGTATTTCAGTACATGGCCCACAAGGACCTGTATCACCCATTTCCCAGAAGTTGTCTTTTTTATTCCCATTAATAATTCTACTTTCTGGTACAAATAATTTCCACGTGTCATACGCTTCCTGATCGAAAGGAACGTTTTCTTCTTTACTACCTTCAAACACCGTAACGTATAATCTATCCTTATCTATTTTATAAACGTCGGTTAATAATTCCCAAGCCCAAGTAATGGCATCCTTTTTAAAATAATCACCAAAGCTCCAATTACCAAGCATTTCAAACATGGTATGATGGTAAGTATCTACACCCACTTCTTCCAAATCATTATGTTTTCCGCTCACACGCAAACATTTTTGAGTATCAGTAATACGAGGAAATTTAATAGGAGCATTCCCTAAAAATATATCTTTAAAAGGAGCCATCCCACTGTTATTGAACATAAGCGTGGGATCGCCTTTTACCACCATTGGTGCAGATGGTACAATTTGATGGCCTTTTGATTTGAAAAATTCTAAAAATGTTGAACGTACTTTGTTTGATTCCATAGTGATTTAAAAAATAGAGAACGAATATAATAAAAACAGCCCATTCAAAAGGATATAATTTATCCACTTTTGGGAAGATTTAATAAAGACTATTTTGCCTTTTCTTTTAATTTTATTTCTAAAGGAAAACTCAATTTAAAACTAAAGTTTCGTCCCATACTATATATCCCAGAACGCCCTGTGCCATTGTTAGGATAAGAGTCGAAATATTTTAAACGGCTCATGTTCGATTGATAAGCTACATCCGTTAAATTAGTAACAAACACACCAATTGTAAATAAAGTTGTTCCTTTTTTAGTACAAACATTTGTTCCAAATCCAGTATCAAATAAGGTATAACCGTCTGTTTTAGTTTCAGTATTATTTGCTAAAAATGCACGATTTTGTGCAGCATAATATTGCATACCTATTTTAATATATACATGATGAAAGCATCCGATTTTTTTTCTGAATTCGGCGCGTAATTCCGAGGTAGTATGTAATGGTGGAATAAACGGTAAGTATTTATTACTATCATTAATAACTGCACCGTTTCCGCCTTTATTTACGGCATATACCAAGGATATAGCGTTTTCAAAATGCAACCAATCCAATGGATGCGGATGAATATCAATGCGTGCTTCTCCTCCAAATAATTGCGCTTTGGTTTGTCTGAATTTGTATATTGGATAATTATTACCAGCTTCAGTATATATAGAATCGCCACCGACAAGGCTTTGTAATTTTTGATTAAAAATATAATTATCTATGGTGTTGCTATATAATTCAGTACTAACAGATACATGGTGCGTATCAAAAAATAATCCGATATCTTCTTGTAAATTAAATTCGGGTTTAAAATTGGCATCGCCCAGCTGCTCAAAGCCCGTACCAGGGTGTACGCCCTTAGCAGAAATTTCAGAGATATTAGGTGCTCTGAAACCACGGGCAACATTCGCCTTGATTAGTAGCTTGTCGTTGATATTATAGGTAATGCCCAAACTGCCTGAAAAACCAGAAAATACATGATTGTAATTTTCAAATTGTTTAGTAGCGCCTGTGGTATCTTCTGTTTTAATTTCAAAGCCAGTTATAGGGTTTGTTATTGTATAAAGTGCCGTGTTCCGAAACGATCGTATATCATAACGTGCGCCAAATGCGATGTCAATTTTTTTCACTTCTTTTTTTATAAATAAGAAAGGAGCGCCATCAAATAAGGTATAATTCGGAATCACAAATTCAGTTCCATCATCACTTTTATTTACTTGATACATACCGTTAATTCCAATGGTTGATTCCCATCCATTTTTTTCTGGCAAATGAAATTTTAAGTCGTATGTGGCAGTTTGCATCTTAAGATAAAGCCCTGCTATATCGGCGTTTTGAGGATGTGCATATTCTCGTCGAATACTTTGTTGATAGCCTAATTTCAATGCTAATTTACTTTGCTTGATGATAAATTGATTCATCAAAAATAAGCGATAGTGCTGTACACGCTGATGAATAGGACTAATAGCATACGAATTTAAATCTGCTTCCGATACGATTGGTCTAATGGTATCTGCCTCCGAAATTTGTTTGGTGAATTGCCGAGTAATCGAATCTCGGCTACCATCAGGGATTTCCTGCATATTATCGTAAACGGAAAAATTAAGATGTGAGTATCCCCAGCTTCTATTAACCCCTAAATAGGCATTGAGATCTGTTTCTTTAAAACCCGTATTATAAACCCTACCATCATATTTATTTTTAAAATTAGTGGCCTCCTTATATGAAGCTCGCATACCAAATACAATATTTTTGATATTCCCCGAAAGGGCTACAGATGAGGCGTATAACTCATTATTGGATTGGTAATTGGTTTGTAAACTTCCTTTCAATGTCCCTTCAGGAACAGTGTTTGCTGGAATTAAATTGACGACACCAGCCAAGGCATCTGAGCCATATATTAAACTGGCAGGCCCTTTAATCACTTCTATTCTATCAATTAAAAATTGATCTACTTCAATACCATGCTCATCGCCCCATTGTTGACCTTCTTGACGCACACCATCAAATAATGTTAAGATACGATTGAAGCCGAGTCCTCTAATATAAGGCTTGGATACATTAGGTCCAGTACTTAAGACATTTACTCCAGGGACTCTAATGATAGCATCAATGGCATTAGTAGCTGTGTTTTGTTCCAGATATTTTTGATCAATAGAAACCATAGGTATAGGATTTCTTTTAATTTCAGTTGCTTTGGAAACGCCAGTAATTACAACTTCATTGGCCTCCATGTGCGATTGTTCCATTTCTATTACTATAGGAATATGTAAGGATAAATCAATCGTTTTAATGACCGTTTGATAGCCTAATAAACGAACCTGTAACAAGGTTTTAATATGTGGTAAATTGTTGATTTCGAAAGTGCCGTCTGGTTTGGAAATACTACAACTTTTTAAATCAGGGAAATATAAAATAGTACCAGGTAATACTTCGTTGCGTGCTTTGTCTTTAACGATTCCTGTGAGTTGTGTTTGAGCGTATACGCTAAATGATAGGCATAGTATTATTAAGCAAAGATTTATTTTGATAAACATAAATTTATTTTTTTGGAAAAAATATTCCGTTCCTTCTACTTCACTGGATCAAATCCACTACCACCCCAAGGGTGGCAACGCATGATGCGTTTTACCGCCATCCAACTACCTTTAAAGGCACCGTATTTATTAACGGCATCAATCCCATATTGCGAGCACGAAGGCTCAAAACGGCACGATGGTTTTAATAAGGGAGAAATTGAATATTGGTAAAAGCGAATAATCGCTAAAGGAATAAATTTCAATTGATTTAACTAATAGATTAATAACTCATTTATTATTGAATGACTTATGCTATTGGCGGGCCTCTTAGTAAAGCCGTATTATATTGAAATTTAGGAACTGATAATTCGTGATAATAAAAAGATGTTTCTTTAGCTTCTTTTAGAGGAAGGAAATTTAAAATGAATTTAAAAACTGAATAATAAACTGGTGTATCAAATTTTTCGAAATTACAATCTTGAGTATCACTATTTTCAGTTACTGTAACCTCTGTAGAAGAATGAGCCGTACCATGAACGTGTCCTAATAAAGAATGAATATATACCTTAGGTAGTGCCGAAAACAACACAACAGCTAATAAAGCGGCAGAAAGTAATATTTTAGTTTTTTGTTTCAACAGAACAAATATACAAAAATTATTAACCGCAAATAATACAACCTATTGTTTAACAATTTTTATTGTAAAACTGGCTTTAGCAGTGGAAATTTTTGTAAAATAAATCCCCCCTGTATAATTGCTCAAATCAATTTGCTGCATATTTGTCCCAGCATGAACTTTCCAATTAGTAGTTGATATATTTTGGCCGTTTACATTTATGATATCTAATCGAATCGATTCATCAGTAATACTAATATATTCCACAAGATAATTTCCTTTTGTAGGATTGGGATATAATAGACATTGAACCAGCATGTCTGTCGGATGAAAAATACCATTAACTTGTAATGCCTTTTGTATAGCCTTGTATGCATTCACTTTCCCTGCTCCCCATATTGTTGAACCTCCTGCGGGAATCGTACCAGTGTTAGCATCTACTATAGCCGATGATGCAAGTACTGTATTAATTTGTTGAGGAGTTAAGGTTGGGTCAGCTTCTAAAAGTAAAGCGATAACACCAGTCACAAATGGCGACGACATGGATGTCCCTTGCAATGCCGCATAAGAATAAGTATTACCATTTAATGTTGATGTATAGGTTGAAACCACTCGATTATAACTTGCTCCTGCACTTTGAAACTCAGGATCTGTAGAATTAATAGACGATACAACCATCATTCCAGGCCCAGTGATATCTGGCTTATTATGATTAGATGCTGAAGGCCCTCGACTACTAAAGGCAGAAATGGCGCCTTTTGGGTAACTTGATGTATAGTTTACGATTCCTCCCGAAATATTAGAAATGATTGGTTTACTATTATAAGAAGCGACACAAATGGCAGAACGAGAACAAGACATATCGCCACATTGCATAACTAAATCCCCTTGAGTTGCCCACGGATAAGGCTTTCCAAAACTTGTATAATAACCAGACGCACCACTCACTAATCCGTTCCACATATCTACTGTTCCACTTTTTCCCATAACAGAAAGCATTAATTGATTAGGGACTCTGCTAAATACTTCAATTAACATGTGCGGTTTATTATTAAATTCGGAGAAAACAGTTGAAACTGTAATAAAACAAGTATCACCATTCGTTCCTTTCAAATTTATCTGATGAGTTGCATTATCTAACGAAATATATGCACTACTATCTGCTTTCACAAAAGATGAAGTTTGTAAACAAAATCTCATTCTAAATGGTACACTAGTATCACCCCATACGTCCACCCAATTTCTTTTTTCGGTTAGTCCTGTATTAAAATATAAAGCAGTATGAACAACAGAATCAGTTGGTGCAAATGTTTTTTGTAAATGCACTCTGTTCGCTCCATTATTACCTGCTGATATTGCAAATATTTTTCCAGGTCCAGTTAAATTATCACATGCCTGACTAAATAACGAGTTTCCATCTCTTGGTCCCATTGGACCTCCCCAGCTTAAATTAGCCACTGCGGGCTTACTAACAGAGGCAGCATAATTATAAATGTATTGCATACCATCAATCATATCGGCCATTCCTGTGGTTAACCAAAATGCTGAAGTAGGTAAAATGCTTACTAAAACCAAATCACTATTATAAGCTACGCCTCTAAATCTTTTATTATTTCCTAACGTTCCACCTTCACCTGAACCACCAGCAATCCCAGCAACATGTGAGCCATGAGAAAAATTAGTTACATCTTGTGCTTTTGTGACAATAGATAAAGAATCAGTATACTCTGAACCATACGCAAATCCAACGGGTGGCGTGCCAATTGTTTTTTCTTCCCAAACTCTTTTTATTCTATAAGTGCTATAAGCAGTATCATAAAATGTTGGATGTGTATAATCAAACCCTAAATCAATAATGCCAACTACTACATTTTTTCCTGTATAAGCTTGAGGCAAACCATAACCCATATGTACCGAATCTACTTTAGTAAATTTACGAGCACTATCCAAATTTGGAGCAAGGGGCTGATCCATTTCTATATATTTAATGCCTTTAATTTGAGTGAAATTTTTCATATTTCGGATTGGCACCTGAACTGTCCAAATATTTCCAGCTTTTGTCCCAACGTTCGCTCCAATAGCGGTTAAAGCAGTACTATTGAAACCAGCATACACTTGTATTAATGTACTGATATAAGTTGTGTTTTGAGCATCATACCTATATACATATTCAGGGAATAGTTTAGGTTTATCCATATTTGATTTATCTTGTTTCCAAAGATACATTTGAGTACTCGCTGATAACTTCGGTTGCGAGACAATTTCTTCTTGAGAAACAATAGAAAAACTTAACAAAAGAGTAAAAAAAGTTGTAATTAGTAATTTCATTTTTTTAAATTGAAGTAGATCATGTAAAGGTATAAAAATGTAAAGATGAATGATTCAAAATTTAAACACCATATAACAACAATTGCATCTAAAGATTTTAGATGAAAATAATAGGTGAAAAGTGATTTATTAGCCTTAAACATTAAAGAATTAGATGGATGTACCATTTATTTAGACTAATACTTTCAAATAGGATAAAAATGGTTCGTTTTTTGGTAAAAATAGATTAGCAAAAAGTTAAAATATCTTACATATGTAAGATATTTTTTTAATTTAGCTATAACTATTAAAATTACCATACCATGAGTTACTTTTTAAAAAACAAAATACTATTTGTTAAATCCTTTATAGTATTAATATTGCTTTCAACCTCTATTATTTCACTTGGTGCCAATAAAACATTTACAGGGCCAGGAAATTTTAGCAACGCAGCCTTATGGGGTGGTACACTTCCTGTTGCTGGAGACAATTTACGAATAAATGGTACTTGCATAGTTGATGCAGCCGCATCTAATTTAGTTTATGGTATGTTGCAAGTTGGACGAACTGCTGTTGGAACTTTAAGTTGGACTGCAGCAAGCAGCACAAAAACGCTTAACGTTTCTACTGTTACATCTGGTTTCGCTGGAAGTTCAATTAATATGACAAATGGTGGAATTCTTCAAATTAGAACCTCATGGACAACAACAAATCAAACTTTTACTCCAGGAACAGGCACTATTTTATGGAACAACACTGCTGCCGCTTCAACACTTCCAGCAACGATAACAACCTATAATAATTTAATCTTAACAGTTACTGGACGTGTTGCAACCTTAGGTGTATCAACAAAAATTAATAACGCCTTGAATATTACAAGTGGCACATTATCGATGGGCGCATTTAGTTTTACTTGCGCTGGAACAACTTCGGTAAGTGGCACATTTAGTGATGGGACATTAGGAGTTACAACAAATTCATTAAGTAATGTTGTTATAAACGCTGGTGGAATAATTAATAATACAGTCAACCAAGTGTATACTATAGGTGGTAATTTAACCATGCTTGGAGGTTCGACTTCTGGGACTGGAGTTCCAATTTATAATGTTTCTGGTGATTTTCTTGTTTCATCAGGTACAAATACGTTAACAAATGTAACCATGAGTGTTACTGGAACCACGTCTGTTTCTGCAGTTTTAAAATGTACAAGTGCAACAGGAACTAAAACATTAAACGACTTAATGATTACATCTGCGGGAACATTTAGTTGTACAGCAGCAGTGCCATGGACAATTAAAGGGAATTTACAAATGAATGGAATTGTCAATCCTAATTCTGGTGTATATACATTATCAGGGGCGTCTAAAACAATTAGCGGTTCAACCGCAGTTAAATTCGGCAGGATTACTTGTAGTGGGAACTATACAAATAATGCAGCTATAACTATGACAACTAATTTATCAATCACTGGAACATGGTCTCAAGGAACAACAGGCATATTAAGTTTATCAGTTACGCCTGCCAATTTTACAGTTGGTACTTTTAATGCTTCTACAGTTGGCAACACTGTAAATTACTCACGAGCTGGCGTTCAAAACATTCGAGTTCCATCTGATGGTAGTTATGGTAATTTAACATCATCTGGAAGTGGCGTAAAAACACAATTAGGAAATATAGTAGCTAATGGTAATGTTACCATTGGAACAGGAACAACCTTAGATGTTTCAGCAACCAACTATAGCTTATCTCTTGCTGGTAATTGGGCTAATTCTGGCACATTTACACCAAGAACGGGAACTGTTCTTTTTACAGGAACAGGAGCTCAAACTATATTAAAAACGGGAGGCGAAACATTTAATAATATTTCTTTTTCAAACGCTGGGGCTAAAACATTATTAAGTGCAATTACTTGTAAGAATTTTTTAATTAATACAGGGTCTAATTTAGATGTAACGACTAGTAATTTTCAAGTATCGGTAAAAGGAAATTTTACAAATAACGGAGCGTTAACTACTAGAAATGGCACAATACAGTTTAATGGCGCTGCTGCTCAAACTATAGGAGGCACAAGCATTACTGACTTTTATGATTTAACTTTAAATAATATAACAGGTGCTGGTTTAAGTAGTGCTGAAAATTTAATTAATACATTAACCATTACTACTGGTACCTTAAGCACTAATGCAAAAGCATTTACAATGATTTCAACAGCATCTAATACTGCTCGTGTAGCGGCAATGACGGCAACTGGTGGTGTAGCTGGTAATGTTATCGTTCAGCGTTATGCGCCAGGTGGAACAACTGGTTGGGCCTTATTAGGAACTCCTATATCTTCAGCATTAACATTGCAAGATTGGGATGATAATATTTTTATTAGTTGCGCATCATGCCCAGATGGAAGCGCTGGTGGTTCGGTATCTATTTATTCATACAACGAAGCAGCTGTAGGATCTTATACTGCTGCAGCCTCTTATGTTCCTATGGTGGCCATCACCGATCCTATAGTTCCAAATAAAGGATATTGGGTTTATTTAGGAAATACCGCAGGAACAACTTCAGCAATTACATTAGATGTAGCTGGTACCTTAAGGCAGCAAACACAAGCTATTCCATTAACAAAAACAAATACTGGATCAACAGCCGATGATGGGTGGAACTTAATCCATAACCCATTCCCATCACCAATTAGCTGGAATTCAATTTATGCAGCAGGAACCAATAGTGTAAATTTAGATAATGCTATTTATGTTTTTAATGCCGATTTAAATGTTGGCACAGGTGGCTATGCAACCTATGTAAATGGAGTTAGTAGTCCAGCTGTTGGGTCAGGAGGAATTGGCAGTACCATCCCTATGTGTCAAGGCTTTAACGTTCACGCAACAGCTAACAAAACTTTAAATATTTTAGAAGCACATAAAATTGGAGGGAATCCAACGTTTTTAAAAACTAATAGCTCCGCAGGTATTGCTTCAGCATCAACACCTTTAATTAGATTAAATTTAACAGGTATTTATAATTTAAATGATGAAGTAGTAATATATTCTCAGCCAGGTGCAACATCTAATTTTGATAGTGAATATGATGCATTAAAAATAGCTGGTAAGGCAACTGTATATGCTAAAATGAGCTTAGATAATGGCATTAACGAATTTCAGATTAATGGCATTGATGTTAGTACTTCAAATTTTTCAATGCCTTTAAAAACTACAACGAGCTATTCAGGAACATATACAATAAGTTTAGCCAATTTCAATTCATTTCCAATGGGTGCTTGTTTTACATTGTTTGATAAATACACAAACATTACAACTGATTTAAAAAATTCAAGTTATATTTTTAATTTATCAGATACAACGAAATTACCAAGATTTATTTTGAACATGACAATGAATCCATTAAATATTACTTCCAATATTACTCAACCTTCTTGCGTAACACCAAGTATTGGCGAAATATCTGCGACAGGAACAAATTCGGGTCCTTGGAACTATTCTTGGAAAGATGGTTCCGGTACAGTTATTAAAACTAGTTTAAATAAAGCGACAGCAGATACTATCCATAACTTAACTGGAGGCAACTATTCTTTAGACATCAATACTGTAGGACAATGTGATAACAATTCAACCCCATTTATTATCAATATCGTTTCTACTCCAATTGCTCAATTTACTGGAACTGATACAACTTACCTTTCTAATTTAGGCTTAGCAACTTTTACAAATAGTTCTATTAATTCAGTTTCTAATTCTTGGGATTTTGGTGATATGATAGGCACTTCTTCAGCGACTGATCCAACCTACAACTACGGTTCAGCTGGTATATATACAGTGAGTTTAATCACCCAAAGTAGTGGAGGTTGTTTAGATACAATCACACAAACAGTTGTTGTAATTAATAATGCTACTGATATACAAGCTTCAAAAAACACATTGGGTTTAATTTTAAAAACACAAATAAATAATGAGTTTTTAATAAGTGGAAATTATACAGATGGAGATCAAGTTCAAGTATCTGTAAATGATGTGCAAGGAAAAAATGTATATGATTTTGGATTTATAAATTCACAAAACATACAATTACCAATAGATTTAAGCTCTGCGAAAGCTGGCGTGTATTATGTGGTAATTACGGGCAATAAAACAAAGGTTGTATTTAAACTTCCAGTAAAATAAATAAAAAATTATTTTTTGATTTATAAGAACGGCGACTTCATTAGTCGCCGTTTTAGTTTTAACTATTTTTTGACTATCTTTAAGAAACTTTGAGAAACATATTATGAAAAAAATTATATTATTTAGCATTATACTTTTAAGTATAAGTTCAAAAATAGTTGGACAAACTCCTTATTATAAAATAATAGGTGATTCTACAAGATGGTATGTTTCTGGTTTTGTTTTCGGTGTAAAGACTTCTGGAACTTATAGTGGAACAGATATTGGTTCCCCATGTATAGGATATTATAACGCAATAAAAGATACTTTATATAATGGAAAAATGTATAAAAAATTCGTAAAAGAATCTCAAAGTGGTTTTTGGCCCTGTATGTATTCCTCTACTCCTCCATTATCTATGGCTTTAATTCGAGAGGACAGCTTGTTGAAAAAAGTGTATATAGTCCATCCTGATTCTGTAAACGAATCTGTTGCTATGGATTTTAGTTTGAATGTTGGTGATAGTTTATATTTACCATTTGCAACAGCTTCCTATGTTTTGAAAAATGGATATTATAAAGTTGATTCCATTACTTCAAAAAACGAAATAATGGGACTAAGAAGACATTTCTTTTTAAGTAAATACAATGCGCCTATTAATTGGGTGAACAATAAAAAATATTTTATTGAATGGATTGAATCCATTGGGGCGACTCATTTTCCGATTAACATAATTAACGAAGATCAAGGGAATAACATTAATTTTAATTGTAAAAAGAATCAATATTCTTCGTCTGTTAATTGTAAATTTAATAAAGGGATTAAACAATATTTTGATTCTTGTATGTGGCAATATGCCCTAACAGATTTTAATTACCATTTCTATGGTAATAATTGCGAATATTATGGCGCTACAAGTAGTATTCACGAATTATCCTTTCTAAATAATATTGAGTTATACCCAAACCCAAGTTCTACTGAGCAGTTAACTTTGAAGTTTTCCGCAAATGAATTTAAAACTATTGACATAATAATTTATAATTTAATGGGACAAAAAGTATATTCTGAACAATTGAAAATTTCAACCACAGAAAATGAAATTCTTTTTAATCATTTAAAATTAAATCAAGGAATCTATAATTTGCAAATTAAATCAGCAAAAGAATCTGCAACCATTAAGTTTTTAAGGAATTAAATAATATTATTATTCTTAAGTAAAGTCATTAATTTTTCAGTATTTAAGGGCTTTTCTAATAATTCTAAAACCTGCGAACATTCTTTAACTTTATTTTTATCCTCACAGTTTAAAGAAGATGATACGATAATAATATTGCAATTTTCTTTTGATGTTAACGGCAGGCTAGAATATTTTTCTAAAAAATCGAAGCCAGTCATAATAGGCATGTGAATGTCCAATAAAATAAGTTGAGGCCAACTAGAACTTAAATTTCTTTCTAAAAATTTTAAGGCTTCAGTTGCAGATGAATATTCCTGAACTGTATGCGCTATTTGCAATTGTTCTATAAATTCATGATGAATAAATAAATCTATTCGATTGTCATCAATAATCATGATGAATATTTTCTTATTCATATATTTTCTTATTTGGTATTATTAATTCGAACGAAGTGCCCTGCAATGGTATAGAGCTCACTCGTATTTCGCCTCCAATTTTATCTATAGCTTCTTTTACTAAATATAACCCAATTCCTGTTCCTTCTGCTTGTGTAGATTCTTCTGTTCTGAAAAATAAATTGAATATGCTCGATAAATATTTTTCTTCAATTCCAATTCCATTATCTGATATTGTTATTTTAGCTTGCCGCTCTTCTATTTGCATATTTATGTTTATAACATGAATTTCCGTTAATACATTTTGATATTTTATTGCATTTGAAATTATATTTTCAAAAATAATTTTTAGTCGAAAACTATCTCCGAAAAATGCTTGAGATTGATCTATAGATATTTTGAAATCAATAGCAGTATTTTGATGTTTAAATGTTTCCCAAACAGTTATTATTAATGATTTAAAATCAATATTTTCTTTAATCTCGATATAATTGGAGTTTTTATAATGATTAATTAGATTTTTAATAAAAACATCTAACTTAAGTACACTATTTTCTATCATCTCAAAATATTGATTTGCCCCTTTCGTTTCTGGGATAACTTTAGATAAATTGATAATACCTAAAATAGAGGTTAATGGTGACCGTAAATCATGAGAGATGCTATATACAAATTTATTCAACTCACTATTAGTTTTTTGAAGCTCTTTATTTTTTAATTGTAATTCTATTTTAGATTTATAAATTGTAACGCAATGATCAATTGCCAACGATAACTTTTCAAAATCCCAAGGTTTTTGTATATATTTAGTAACTTGCCCACGATTAATAGCTTCAATAACTAAATCTATATCCGAGTATGCTGTTATTAATAAACGAATACTATCTGGGGATAACTTAATAGTTTGTTCTAAAAATTCTACGCCAGAAATATTAGGCATACGTTGGTCTGAAATAATTATTTGAATTGTTTCTTTTTCTAGAATTAGAAATGCATTATTGGCACTATTAGAAACATAAACATCATAGTCTTTTCTAAAATTAGCTCTAAAAGAAACTAAATTATTTTCCTCATCATCAACATATAATATTTTTATTTTTTCTGACATTAGTTATATTCTAATTTTCAATAAAAATCTCATTTAACTATTTATTAAATCCATATCAAATATATAAATGAAATTCACTAATCACAAGTTAGTATACTAGATAATATTTAATTTAATTGTTTGTTTAATACAAGAGTTATTTTTGTTCCAACGCCATATTCTGATTCGATTTCGATTTTAGCATTATGACTTTCTATAATTTTAAATACAATAGACATACCTAAGCCTGTCCCCTCTCCTGCATCTTTAGTTGTAAAAAATGGTTCAAAAATTTTTGCTTTAATTTTATCAGTCATTCCTATACCTGTATCTTCAATAGTTACATAAATATGTTCATTTAATTCATAAGTTTTAATAATGAGTTTATTATCATAATTAGTTTTCTTTTTATTGATGGCATAAATAGCATTGCTCAATAAATTCATAAATACTTGATTTAATTTTCCAGGTAAGCATTCAATTTTTGGTATAACTCCTAAATTTTTTGTTACCGTTATATTATTAGAAATAGTGTTTTTTAATAAAATGAGGGTAGATAGAATACCTTCATTTATGTTTGCCATTTTTATTTCACTTTCATCTAATCGCGAAAAGTTTTTTAATCCAGATACTATTTCCACAGTTCTCTTAGCCCCTTCATCAATACCAAAAATAAGTGATTCTATTTCTGTTATTAGATAAGTTAAGTTGATTTGTTTTTTGTAGCTGTCAATGTCGATAAGTTTTGTTTTTAAATCAGTTTCAGAAGTAATTGACTCATATTTTTTTAATAACCCGAAAACATCATCAAAGTCCATCTTTAAAGGCTTAATGTTAGCGCTTACAAAGTTTATAGGATTATTAATTTCATGAGCAATTCCAGCAGTTAATTGCCCCAAAGTAGCCATTTTCTCTGAGTTTACTAATTGTACTTGAGCATCTTTTAGATTTAAAATTGCAGAATGTAATTCTTTATTTGTTTGTTTTAATTTAATTGTTCTTTCTCCTACTTTATGTTCTAACATAACATTTTGTTCTGTAATTAATTTTTCATTTTCCTTTAATGCCTTTAATGCAGAAATTTGAGATTCCTCTTTTTCCTTTTTTAAAATATTTATTTTGTCCGCTAAGGCAAATGATAATAATACAGTTTCAATTGCTGAGCCTATAGGCATTGTGTATACAGTAAAATCACTATATGGC
>JANXRU010000419.1 GCA_025356715.1 Bacteroidota bacterium | reverse complement strand
CAATATCGGCTGTCCGACTAATTTTATTTCTGTATTTTTAACCATAATGTTTTTTGAGTCTTCGTAAACACAAATGTACATTATCAAAAAAAGGGTAACAAATGTTACCCTTTTAGTTGAAAATTAGTCGGTTAGTAGTGAAAAAGTAAATAAAAATGTTACCTTGAATCAATTGTACGTTTAAATATTACCAGTTATGGCCAAAAACTAACCACTTACAAAGTGAGAGTGTAAAAAACTGTTAAATCTATTTCTTTGGCACAGCCATTGAAATTAGGTTACAAACAAATTTAAAAATCGGAATCATGAAAAATTCTAGCCACACAATCACTGCCATTTTATCTTTAGTATTAGTTTTAAATGTAAGCGCACAGCACCGTTCAAGAGGAAATGAAAATCAACAGTCAAATCAAAATTCTCAAAATCAACAACCATCACAAGTTCAAACTCAGCACCAATCATATGATACGCGTTGGGGACATGGACATCATTATAGTTGGAATAATTGGGGAGGAGGTGTAACGGTTCAAATAGGTAGCCCTCCAAATTATGGGTATAATAATTATTATGGTAATAATTATTACAGTAGTTATAATAATGGTTACAATTCTAATTATTCAATTAAACATGCTGCTCGTAACTCTTTAAGAAACGCCTCTCAAGTCATTGGAAATGCTTTACAGTTTTCTGATTGGAACGATACCTATTCTCCATGGTTAGCAAAAGCAATTCGTCATCAACAATATGCTAAGCAACTCTATTTTTGGGGTGATTATGCAGGAGCTTTAAATCATGCTGAACGTGCTGGCTTTTTAGCATGGAATACTTTAAATTATTTTAATAATGGTTACAGTTATAATGAGAATAATGGTTATGGAGGAAATGATATGAATCAAGACCCCTATCAAGATCCAAACAATCCTTATTATCGTAAAGGAAATACACAATCAACCAGTCAAGGTAGTTCAACAGAGGATGATTACTCTTATCAGAGAAAAGCTGAAACGACAACCAATAATAATAATGTAAAATCAAATTCAATTGGAAATATATTGAAATCAGATGTTGATGATAAATTACCTGCAAGTAAAATGAGTGATCAGGAATTATTAAAAACAACGGTAAAGGATTTGGATGTTGATTAAAAAAACATTCTTAAAAGTTAAAAAGTCTAACCAAATGGTTAGACTTTTTTTAGTTATATTTAAGCCGTGATAAAAAAAACGCCTAACGTATTACTTGCTATTATTAGCGCATTATTATTGAGTGCAGGTTGGTTCCAGTATTTGACTGTTTTAATGTTTGTGGCTTGGGTTCCTTTATTAATGATTGAAGATGATATTTCATCTTCGGAAATTATTAAACGTAGAAAATTAAAATTAACTGGATTAGTTTATCTCACATTTTTTATTTGGAATGTATGTGTTAGTTGGTGGATTTATTATGCTTCTATTGAAGGAGCTTGTTTAGCTATATTTTGTAATGCTATATTAATGACCATGGTATTTATGACTTGGCACAATCTAAAAAAACGAATTCGTAAGCCTTGGGCAATTTGGTTATTAATTCCTTTATGGTTAGGTTTTGAATACGGCCATACGTTATGGGATTTAACATGGACTTGGCTTACCTTAGGGAATGTTTTTGCCTTTAACCATAATTGGGTGCAATGGTATGAGTTTACTGGTACTTCAGGTGGCAGTTTATGGATATTAGTGGTAAATATTTTAGTATTTAATTTAATTAAAGAAAAAGCATTCACGATAAAAAGAATCGTTAAGCCTATCGCTTTTATTAGCGTACCAATTATTATCTCTTTTGTGGTTTTCACTTATCGAAGTTCATTTTATATATCTAAAGTTCATTCATTAACTCATTCCAATAAAACACTTATTGTTCAGCCTAATGTGGATCCTTATAACGATAAGTTTTTTTTAGAGCCTGCTATTCAATTACAAAATTTAGTAAAATATATTGATACAAAATTAGATTCCACGATAGACTATTTAGTACTACCCGAAACATTTTTAACGGAAAATATTTTTGAAGGTGAGGAAAATCAATCCTACTCTCTTCATTTTTTACAAGATAGTATTCTTAAAAAATTCCCACAATTAACCATTATTACTGGGGCAAATACGGCTTATATATTTAAACCAAATGAGAAACTAACAGCCACGGCTAGTAATTTTCTTAGATCGGAAAAATATTATGATTCATATAATACGGGATTACAATTTAATAATGAAGGGATTGTAGAGTATCATAAATCAAAATTAGTTCCTGGAGTAGAAAAAATGCCGTTTCCAGCACTTTTTAAACCATTAGAAAAATTAGCCATTAATTTAGGAGGTACTATGGGAAGCCTTGGAACACAAGATGAACGCACTGTGTTTTTTAGTCATAATAAAAAAGTAGCAATTGCTCCTATCATTTGTTATGAAAGTGTTTACCCAGATTATGTAGGGCAGTATGTTCGTAATGGTGCTAATTTAATTTTTATTTTAACTAATGATGGCTGGTGGAGCGATTCTCCAGGATATAAACATCATTTAGCTTATGCAAAATTACGCGCTATAGAAAACCGACGAGAAATTGCGCGATGTGCTAATACGGGCGTGTCATGTTTTATTACTCCCATGGGAGTAATAGAGCAAGCTACCCCTTATTGGGAACAAGCGACTATTACTAAAAATATGACAACACATGATAACTTAACTTTTTTTGTCCGTTTTGGCGATTTGATTTCGTATTCATCTTCAATAGTAGCATTACTATTAGTTGCGTGGAGTCAATTTTTACGCTTCAAAAAGTCTTAAAAAGTAGTAAATTCGTGCATTCAATTTAAAAAAATAAAAAATAGATAGATATGGAAAAATTTGATGTTACAATCATAGGGGCAGGTCCAGGCGGATACGTTGCTGCTATTCGTTGCGCGCAATTAGGTATGAAAACGGCTTTAATTGAAAAGTATAGTACACTTGGTGGCACCTGTTTAAATGTAGGATGTATCCCGTCAAAAGCCTTATTAGATTCATCGGAACATTATTATAATGCCGTTAATCATTTTGAAGAACATGGTATTGAAATTAAAGCGCCTAAAGTAAACTTGAAGCAAATGATTGAGCGTAAACGCGGTGTGGTAAAAATGACCTGTGATGGCATCAATTTTTTAATGAAGAAAAATAAAATCACCGTATACACAGGTGTTGGAAGTTTTGAATCTAAAACCGTTATAAATATTACAAAAGCAGATGGGACAAAAGAACAAATAGAGTCTACTAAAACCATTATTGCTACTGGTTCTAAGCCATCATCCTTACCAAGTATTGCAATTGATAAAAAACGCATTATTACTTCTACAGAAGCTTTAGAAATGACTGAAATTCCTAAACATTTAATAGTAATTGGAGGTGGTGTTATTGGTTTAGAATTAGGTAGTGTGTATGCGCGTTTAGGGTCTAAAGTTTCCGTTGTTGAATTTATGGATCGTTTAATTCCTGGAATGGATGCAGGATTAGGAAAAGAATTACAACGTGTCATGAAGAAAAATTTAAAAGTTGATTTCTACATGAAGCATAAAGTTGCTGGAGCTACTGTTAAAGGTAAAGAAGTAACTGTAACTGCTGATAATGATAAAGGTGGAAAGGTTGAATTAGTGGGAGATTATGTGTTAATGGCAGTTGGCCGTAAGCCTTATACAGAAGGATTAGGATTAGATAAAGCAGGTGTTAAATTAGATGCACGTGGACGAGTAGAAGTGGACACACATTTAAAAACAAGTGCTGATAATATTTATGCTATTGGAGATGTAGTTGTAGGTGCAATGTTAGCGCATAAAGCGGAAGAAGAAGGTGTGTTTGTAGCGGAACAAATGGCTGGCCAAAAACCACATATTGATTATAATTTAATACCAGGTGTTGTTTACACTTGGCCTGAAGTGGCTGCAGTTGGGCAAACGGAAGAGCAATTAAAAGAGAAAGGTATTAAATATAAAGTTGGTTCTTTCCCTTTCAAAGCAAGTGGAAGAGCTCGCGCCAGTATGGATACGGATGGTTTTGTAAAAGTGTTATCCGATGAAACAACTGACGAAATATTAGGTGTTCACATGATTGGTCCTCGTACTGCCGATATGATAGCGGAAGCTGTTGTAGCCATGGAATACAGAGCAAGTGCCGAAGATATTAGTCGTATGAGTCATGCGCATCCAACGTACACGGAAAGTTTAAAGGAAGCTGCATTAGATGCAACTGGTAAACGAGCGTTGCATATTTAATTATTATTTAACAGATCTGTAAGTTTTTAAAACTTTACAGATCTGTATTTTAAAATATGATAGAAGAATTAGATCCTAAAACATACCCTATGGGAAAGCCAGTATATGCTGATTTTACTAAGGAAGTATTGTATAATTCCATCATTAAATTAGAAATTGCACCCATGCGATTGCGCAAGATTTTAGAATCGATTTCAGAAAAAGATTTGGAATTAACGTATCGAGATGGTGGTTGGACGATTCGTCAAATCGTTCATCATGTAGCAGATTCACATATGAATATGTTGGTACGTTTTAAGTTAGCACTAACGGAAAACAATCCGACAATTAAGCCATATAACCAAAACTTATGGGCTGCTATGGAAGATTATAAAACAGCTTCTTTAGAAAGTTCCTTGATGCTATTTGAAGGCGTGCAACAACGTTTTTTAGCATTATTAAAAACAATGAGCGAAACTGATTTTAAAAAAACCTATATGCATCCAGAATACGGAACTGTAGTTGCTTTAGCGGAAGCTACACAATTATATGCTTGGCATGGATTACACCATGTGGCTCAAATAGAAGGGATTTTTAAATAATGTCAGCAAGTAAACTCCAATTTCTTTGTTATACTCGCCTTAAAAATGGTCATTTGCCAAAAGCAAACTGCCATTATTTAAGTCTATGTATGCCCAGAACTTGAAGCTTTCTTATCTGACATGACATTTTTTGTAACTACTAAATAATAAATAAAAATGAATTTAAGTAAACGCTTTATTTTTTTAAGAAATATCCAAACGGTTTGTGCAACGTTATGTCTGTTATTGGTGTTTATCAGTTGTGATGAAACGCCTAAAACGGTTGTAAAAACAGATAAAGTAAAGTCTATACCCGAAAGTAATGTTGCTGAAATCCCTTATTCGGTTTTAAATACATTACCTCACGATCCCTCATCTTTTACGGAAGGATTTTTATTTCATAATGGACAGTTATTTGAAAGTACGGGTGCTACTGCCGAATTGCCACAAACAAAATCATTGTTTGGAATCGTAGATTTAAAAACAGGAAAAATAAATACTAAAGTAGAACTAGATAAAACCATTTATTTTGGCGAAGGAATAACTGTATTAAATAATAAATTGTATCAGGTTACCTATAAAAATCAAGTGGGTTTTATTTATGATGCGACATCTTATAAAAAGATAGGGCAATTTAATTATAAAAATGAAGAAGGCTGGGGCTTAACAACAGATGGTACGTCCATTATTATGAGTGATGGCAGTAATGTATTAACCTATTTTAATCCAGATGGAATGACGGTTAGTAAAACCGTAAGTGTGAGTAATAATGGGTATGCCGAAGATTATTTGAATGAGTTAGAATATATCAACGGTTTTATTTATGCCAATGTATGGTTAAAAAATTACTTGGTTAAAATAAATCCAACCGATGGTAAAATTGTTGGCATCATTGATTTATCAGCAATAGAAGGGAAAGAGAGAATGACCAACGTTTCTGCAAAAGAAATGAATGGTATTGCCTTTGATTCTTCTACAAATAAAATTTATATCACTGGGAAAATGTGGGCAAATATGTATCAAATAGATATTAAGCATTAATATATAGAACGTCCTCTCTAGTAATCTCTAAAGGAGAGGGAGGCACAAATTTACAGGTGTTAATTAACTTTAAATGCGTAGCTTTTCAGGGCTAAAAACCCTCACTCAGCCACCAAAAAAATGTATATTTGCTAAAATGATAATAACGTAACGCCTGATGCATATCGGGATACATCAATAATTTATTACAGTGAAATTTACTTTACAGCACAAAGATATTCAATCAAAAGCCAGAGCTGGCCTTATTGAAACAGATCATGGTACTATACAAACTCCTATTTTTATGCCAGTTGGTACAGCTGCAACCGTTAAGGCAGTGCATCAACACGAATTGAGAGATGATATTAAAGCTCAAATTATTTTAGGAAACACCTATCATTTATACCTCCGTCCGGGATTGCAAGTTTTAGAAAATGCAGGTGGGTTGCATAAATTTAATGGTTGGGAAAAGCCATTATTAACGGATAGTGGTGGGTATCAGGTGTTTTCCTTAGCAAACTCCAGAAAATTGACTGAAGAAGGCGCAACCTTTAAATCGCATATTGATGGAAGTAAGCATTTATTTACGCCAGAAAATGTGATGGATACTCAGCGTATTATTGGCGCTGATATCATCATGGCTTTTGATGAATGTACACCTTATCCTTGCGAATATAAGTATGCGAAAAACTCTTTAGGGTTAACGCACCGTTGGTTAGATAGGTGTATCAATCGTTTTGCTGAAACAGAACCAAAATATGGGTATTCTCAAGCATTATTTCCTATTGTTCAAGGTTCTGTTTTCAAAGATTTACGAATTAAATCGGCAGAATATATTGCTTCAAAAGGAGCAGAAGGAAATGCTATTGGTGGACTATCAGTAGGGGAACCTGCCGAAGATATGTATGCAATGACAGAAGTGGTGTGTGATATTTTACCTGTTGATAAGCCTCGTTATTTAATGGGGGTGGGCACTCCAGTTAATATTTTAGAAAGTATTGCTCTTGGAGTTGATATGTTTGATTGTGTGATGCCAACCCGAAATGCTCGTCATGGCTTATTGTTTACGCAAGATGGCATCATCAATATTAAAAATGAAAAATGGAAAAATGATTTTTCGCCTTTAGATAGTAATGGGACAAGTTACGTTGATAAGGTTTATACTAAAGCTTATTTAAGACATCTGCTAATTTGCGGTGAATTTTTAGCCGCGCAGATAGCCAGTGTACATAATTTGGCTTTTTATTTATGGTTAGTAACAGAAGCACGAAAACGAATTATTGATGGTACTTTTTACGATTGGAAAAAAGTGATGGTTGTTAAATTGGCAAATCGATTATAGGTATATAAGAAATATTGTATGCTCAAGATATTAGATAGATATATTCTTAAACGATTTATTGGAACATTTTTCTTTTCAATTTCTATGATGCTAATCATATTTATTGTTTTTGATTTGTCTGAAAAATTACAAGATTTTGTAGCATATAATATTCCAATAAAAGAAATTATATTGGAGCATTACCTTAATTTTATTCCATACTATGGGAATTTATTTAGCCCTTTATTTACTTTTTTAGCGGTAATTATTTTCACTTCTAAAATGGCTTATAAAACTGAGTTTGTTGCTATTTTATCCAGTGGCACCAGTTTTAATAGAATTCTAAGACCATATATGATTGGTGCTTCAATTATAACTGTCATGTCACTTATTTTAAATCATTTTATAATTCCAGAATCCAATAAAGTTCGTATCGGTTTTGAAGATAAGTATCTTAATTCGGGTTACACGACGGATGAACGTAATATTCATAAACAAATAGCTCCTGGAACTTCTCTATACATGTCTGATTACAATAATTCATTAAATATCGCTAATCGCATTACTATAGAAAAAACCCTTGATAATAGGCAAGTATCTATGTTAAAAGCAGAAAGTATGAAATGGGATAGCATTTCTCAATCTTGGAATTTAACAGATGTTTTTGAAAGAGATTTACTTTATGTGGAATCAGATAGTATTAATAAATTGAAAACAAATTTTTTATATGTAGAAACGCATCATTTTTATCCAACAAAAAATATTAAAATAGATTTTAGTCCTAATGACATGGTTCGTTTTTTAAGTAAAATAGAAGTTTTGCCTTACTTCGCGCTTAAAGAATTTATTGTTAAAGAAAAATTAAAAGGATCAAGTAGGATCGAATTTTTTGAAGTTGAAATGTATAAACGTACAGCCTTTCCTTTTGCTACGTTTATCCTAACTATTATTGGTGTTTCTATATCGTCTAGAAAAATTAGAGGGGGTGTTGGTCTTCATATTGCATTAGGTATTTTGTTAAGCTTTGTGTATATATTATTTATGCATATTTCTACAACCTTTGCTACTTCTGGGTTGGCTCAGCCTTTATTAGCTGTCTGGATTCCTAATATCGTATTTTCATTTGTAGCATTATTTCTTTATAAAAATGCACAGAAATAATAAGATATTTGGACAGAATAAGATATTGCCGTTTTGGTTATTTACAATTTCAGTTATTATTATTTTAATTGTTTCGCAATTAGTTCAAAACGGCGCATTCATGGATGGTATGCTTTACATCTGTGTTAGTAAAAATTTAGCGTTAGGTAATGGTACTTTTTGGAATTTGAATTTCAGTCAAACTTTTTTATCATCGTTTCATGAGCAACCACCACTTTATTTTGGCTTATTAGCTTCGTTTTATAAAATATTGGGAACAAGTATGTATGTCGAAAGATTATTTTGTTTTGTATGCTTTGCCATAAATGCTTTTTTTATACATAAACTATGGAAAAAAATATACAGCTCTAATCCTTTAATAGCGGTTAATAGTTGGCTTCCTATTTTGGTTTGGATTACCATTCCTGTTTGTTTTTGGGCTTATATTAATCATGTAGAAGAAACGGTGATGTCTGTTTTCACTATTGCTTCTGTTTACTATTTATACTCTGCCTTATTTTTGAAAGAAAAAATGTTGCAATATATTTTGTTAGGAGGTTTATTTATTTTTTTAGCAAGTTTAACAAAAGGAATACAAGGTTTATTTCCGTTGGCTTCCATTGGAGTTTATTGGTTATTAACTAAAAAAATAGAATTCAAAAAGACGATTCTCTATACACTTCTATTAATTTCAGTACCAATTATTATTTATGGAATTTTAATCTTAACTAATACTGATGTTTATAATAGTTTCCAAAAATATTTTGAAACTAGATTAGTTAGAACATTTAATAATGTTGGTTCTACAACAGGTAATCGATTTGAATTACTAATTATTTTAATATTAGAATTGTTTCCAATTTCGATGCTGTCTGGTTTATTTTTGTTTTTCACGAAAAAATATAAATCAAAATATTTTATTTATTTAAATCAACCCAAAACTATTTTTTGGTTTTTTTTAATAGGTTTATCTGGAGCTTTACCCTTAATGGTTACCCTTGAGCAGCGTGGTTTTTATTTAGTAACAACTATGCCTTTTTTTGCAATAGGAATAGCAATGACTATTGCTCCCCGAATAACGTTATGCATTAATTCAATTAATATTAAAGCGAAATCATTTAAAATTTCAAAGTTAATTATGTTGATTTTGTTATTAAGTTCTATAGTGTTTACCATACTAGAAGTTGGTAATTATAAAAGGGATGAAAATATTTTAAAAGACATTTACGCTTTCGGAACTATTGTTCCACATGGTAGTATTATAGGTTTAGATTCAAATATGGCAAATGATTGGAGTACCTTATGTTATTTTGAAAGATATTTAGATATTAGTTTTGGAAATGGCGAGACAAACCGTTCTTATTATGTAATACGAAAGGATTTGCCTTTTGCTTATTTAAATGAAAATTATAAAAAATGCGATTTACAAACTAACGAACTTGATTTGTATAAAAGAATAAAGTAATTATTCTTAATTTATAAAATAGGTTTCTCTTATAAAATACTGTGCTGATTCGTAAATCATCATCATGTTTTTATTTAAACTATCTGCTTTTTCTTTGTATTGTTTTATATAATTTTTGTCATCTAAGGTTTTGTATTTTCTTAAATAACATTCATTGTTACTTAATGTTTTATAATAGTAAAAACCTTGATTATCGACACAGCCAATTTTGTCATCCGCACTAAAAACTACAAATGGATGTTTTTCTTTAAAAATATTTACTCCAAATGTTTGATTTGTAAAAGGAATGTTTAGCATTCCCATCACTGTAGCGGGAATGTCGGCTTGATAACAAGGAGATTTTATGGTGTCAGTTTTAAAAAATTTTGGTTGGTAAAAAATACAGGGTATATGATTAAAACTAAGCGACATTTCATAGGTATTATTAGTGGCCAACCCATGATCTCCTAAAAAAACAAATACGGTATTTTCAAACCAGGGTTGTTTTTTTGCCTTTTCTATTAATTGACCAATTGCCCAATCTGCATATAACGTGCAATTTTCTTGTTCGTTAGAGCCATTAGGTTTAAAATTAATATCAGTAGGTATTTTCCAAGGACCATGGTCAGACCCTGTCATTAAAACAGATAAAAACGGTTTATTATTTTTACTTGCAGAATGAATTTCAATAAATTTGTCAAATAATTTATGGTCTGGAACTCCGCAATTACTTAATGACTCATTAGATTTAAAATTAGATTCATTGATGATATGTTCGTATCCATTTAGTTTGTAAAAGCCTTCCATATTATCAAAATGGGAATCATGGGTTGTATAAAAGTAGGTATCGTATCCGTTTGAATTCAATATAGAACCAAGACCATTAAATGGTTTTTTAGTATAAGATATTAATCCTTTTTCAGTTAAAATGCTAGGAAATCCTGTCGTTATAGAGAATAAACCATTGAAGGTATGTATTCCTGAAGAGAAAAAGTTCTCACAAAAAACGGCTTCTTTATTTAATTTGTGTAGTTGTGGTGTTAGATTTTTACCACCATAGTAACCCATTTTATAAACCGATGAGCTTTCCATCACCACAATAACAATATTAAAGTTGGTTTTGGCCGAATCTGGTTTAACTATTCTGTCTATGTTTTTTTTAAAGTCAGGTTCTGTACCAAGATAATTTCGAGTAAAGGCAACTTCTTCATTTATGTTTTTTGGAATTTGATAATAACTATTTTTTTTAGATTTTAAAATTGATTTCCAAAACGTATAGTTTGGATTTAATGCAATTTGA
>JANXRU010000397.1 GCA_025356715.1 Bacteroidota bacterium | reverse complement strand
TTGTTTAATCGTGACCCCGATTGGATTCGAACCAATGGCCCACAGCTTAGAAGGCTGTTGCTCTATCCAGCTGAGCTACGGGGCCAATATTTACATTACCATTGCTGATTAAGTAAAAATTAGAGTGCGAATTTAGTATTTTTTTCGATAATTACCGTTACTTTTTTAATTTCTTCGAATTAGGCAATATTTTGGTATTTTTAACGCTTTATGACTGTGATTAAACTATCCGTTATTATTGTTAACTACAATGTAAAGCATTTTATTGAACAATGCTTATTTTCGGTAATAAAGGCATCTGAAACTTTTACTTGCGAAGTATTCGTAGTAGATAATAATTCAGTAGATGGCTCGGTGAGTTTAATTAAGGATAAATTTCCTCAGATTATTTTAATTGAAAACAAAGTCAATACCGGTTTTTCAGTGGCAAATAATCAGGCTATTAAAATGGCTAAAGGCGAGTATGTTTTACTCCTAAATCCTGACACAGTTGTTCAAGAAGATACATTTACAAAAATAATAGCATTTATGGATGCTACCTCAAAAGCGGGTGGTCTAGGAGTGAAGATGCTTGATGGGCAAGGGAATTTTGCTCCTGAATCAAAACGTGGATTACCAACGCCAGCTGTTGCTTTTTATAAAATGTTTGGTTTGTCTAAATTTTTCCCGAAGTCTAAGAAATTTGGAAAATATCATTTAACTTATTTACCTGAAAATGAAATAAATGAAATTGACGTCATATCAGGCGCCTTTATGTTAATTCGTAAATCAGTTTTGGATACGATTGGTTTATTGGATGAAACATTTTTTATGTATGGCGAAGATATTGATTTGTCATACCGTATTACAAAGGCAGGTTATAAAAATTATTATTTTCCAGAAACACAAATTATTCATTACAAAGGGGAAAGCACTAAGCGAAGTAGTTTAAACTACGTGGTTATTTTTTATAAAGCCATGGCTATTTTTAGTAACAAACACTTTAGTGGTACTAATGCATTTTGGTTTAATTTTTTAATCAATTTGGCTATAGTTCTAAAGGCTAGTATGGCAATGATTTCAAGGTTTTTGAAAAGTTTTACAGTACCTATTATCGATTTTAGTATTATTACCATCGGTTTATTTTTTATAAAAAACGTTTATCAACAGCAAACAGGATTTACCGAAAACATTTATTCTGAAAAACTATTGAGTGTTGCTTTTCCATTGTATTCGTTAGTTTGGATTACAATGGTTTATTTTAACGGAGGATATGATAAGCCTATCAAATTACTTAAAATAGGTAGAGGAATTATTATTGGTACTACATTTATTTTAATGGGATATTCGCTGTTGCCAGAATATTTAAGGTTTTCGAGAGCATTAATTTTATTAGGAACTGGTTTGGCAATGGTTAGTTTTTTGATTTTACGTTTAGCATTTCATTTCTTGAAGTTAAAAACATATAGCTTAAGTTCTGCTAAAACAAAAAGAATAGCCATTATTGGCGAAGAACAAGAATTTAACAGGGTATTTAAATTATTAAAAGAAACACAAGCTAATTGTAGTTTTGTTGGTTTTGTAACTGCAGAAATGAATGGTGTTCATAATCCTTCGTATATAGGAAAAGTAAATCAGATTGATGAAATTATTAAAGTACACCATATCAACGAAATTATTTTTTGCGCCAAAGATATTTCTTCTCAATTTATTATTAATAATATGTTGACTTTAGTTTCAAGCGGTGTTGATTTTAAAATTGCACCCCCCGAAAGCCTTTCTATTATTGGTAGTAATAGTATTGATACAGCTGGCGATTTGTATATGATTGACGTAAATAGCATTACTAAACCTAAAAATAAACGGAATAAACGCTTGTTAGATGTTTGTATTAGTATTTTAGTATTAGTATTTAGCCCGATTTTATTTTTTATTCAAGAACAAAAAGCAACATTTTTTGTAAATATATTTAATGTATTATTTGGTTTTTACTCTTGGGTAGGTTATGGCCGTCATACCATTAAATCTTTGCCAGAAATTAAACGCTCCATACTATCTCCATCGCATATCTTTCCAAAAAGCGATGATAGTTCTAAATCTAATCTATTGAATTTACGTTATGCAAAAGATTATAGCATCGAAAAAGATTTAATTATTATCTGGAAATGCTTGAAAAAACTGGGTTCTTAGTTTGTTTCTTATCACTTAATTAAATTACAAATTCTTTTTTAGTAATTAAATTTTGCCCATTATAGATGTGAATGTAAAATTTTCCTTTAGGATAATGCGTTACTTGTAAATCAAACCAACAATTATAATCGCCTTTCTTGACTTCTTTTTTTGTGGTATAGATTTGAATTAAGTTACCGTGTTCATCTTTTAATTCAATTTTAAATGAATCATCCGTCAGTATTTTATAATTAATATAGCCAGTAATTTTTTCAGGTTTAGTTGGGATATATGACAAAGATGTTCCTTTCTTATAGTCCATTTGATACCAAGGAAGTTCCTCTTTTGTAATAGATGAAACAAATTTTCTTAGCCTATCATTAGAAGCGGGAATTGAAGCTAAAGGCCTTTTATTACTAACACACCATACAGATGATTGAATTTCACTTTCATTAAATTTATTGATATTACAAAAATTCGAAAGAGCTACTAAATTACTATCAGCCATTTTCCCAATATTGAAATCGGAATCCTTAGCAGGCGCATGATTATTGGCTTGACAGCAATAGCCATTAAGTGGAAATTCTCTGGTTTGTTGGCTAGGGATTACAAACTTTTGTTCTTTAGTTACTAATATATCTTGTTCATCATTATTTTTAGAATCCAATCGTCTCCCACATTCTAAATAAACAATTAAAGTATCTCTTGAAATATTATTTAATTTTATTTTAAGGCAATTTCCGCTATAAGAACCCGTTCCTCTAATTTTAAAGGTTAATAGCCCTATTTTAGTGGCTTGTTCAATGGTAGTGTTGGTATGTTTTGCAATTAAATAAGTAATTGAAAACATAAGCGTAGTAGTAAGTAGTGTTTTCATGGTTTCTAGATTTTACAGTATAACAACCTAAAATCTAAAAAGTGACACTAATTCCTTTTCTAAAACACTAACTGAGTTGTTCTGCTAATAATGCCATTTCCGTTTTAGCATCTTTGTGATTGTAGATGATGTTGTTTACAGCATTGGTAATAGGCATATATACATTATATTTTTTATTGATTTCGCATACGCATTTTACAGCGTAATAACCTTCAGCTACCATGTTCATTTCTAATTGCGCATTTTTTACGCTATAGCCTTTTCCAAGCATAGTTCCAAAAGTTCTGTTACGACTAAATTGCGAGTAAGCTGTTACTAATAAATCTCCTAAATAAGCAGAAGCTTTGGTGTCCCTGTTAATTGGGTGTATAGCCGCCACAAAACGATCGATTTCTTGAATGGCATTACTAACTAATACAGATAAAAAATTATCACCATAGCCTAAACCATGGCAAATACCGCCAGCTACAGCAATAACATTTTTAAGTACTGCTGAAATTTCAGTGCCATATATATCATCACTACTAGAGCATTTAATATAATGGCAGCGCATGTAGGTACATAATTCATCAGCTTTAGTTATATCTCTTGCTGCAATTGTTAAGTAAGATAATTTTTCAAGAGCAACCTCTTCAGCATGACAAGGGCCTGTGATGACGCCGATGTTATCTAATGGAATTTGAAACACCGTATTTAGATATTCGCCA
>JANXRU010000387.1 GCA_025356715.1 Bacteroidota bacterium | reverse complement strand
ATCTAAATTTTTCCGCGCAATTTGGTCGTTGGGTTTAGCTGCATTCTTTTATTATGTTTGCCCGCCTTGTTTTAGCAAAACTACCATTGCCATTGTTTTAGGTATTTTGGTTGTATTAATTAATAGCTCGTCCTTATTAGCCAAAGCACCTATTATTACACACATTGCTCGATTTTTAGTTGGCGGTTTATTTATTTTTTCCGGCTTCATCAAAGCCAATGACCCCTTAGGCTTTAGTTATAAATTGAAAGAATATTTTGAAGTATTTAAAGAAGATAGTGGATTAGGTATTTTTGAAAGCTTCGCACACATTGCCTTACCGTTAGCAATTTTATTATGTGTAAGCGAAATGGCCTTGGGCTTTATGTTGTTAGTTGGGTATAGAAAAAACTTAACCTTAGGTTTATTATTAGCGCAAATATCCTTTTTTACGTTTTTGACTTTTTATTCAGCTTGTTATAATAAGGTAACGACTTGTGGTTGCTTTGGCGATTTTTTAGTATTAAAACCTTGGGAAAGTTTTTGGAAAGACATTGCCTTACTTATTCTTATTACCCTGTTATATGCTGGAAAAGAAAGCATCAACGAATTATTTTCGCCTTTGTTAACCATTACCTTTACCATTATTGCTATTATTTTATCCGTTCTTTTTCCAATATATACCTATAGAAATTTACCAGTATTTGATTTTAGAGCCTATAAAATTGGAGATAATATCAGAGACAATATGAAGGAAGGAGTTGGCTACGAGCCAGCGAAATATGAATCAGTTTTGGTTTATGAAAACTTAAAAACAGGTGCATTAAGAGAATTCAAAAATGAAGAATATAATCGACTAAAAATATGGGAAGATACATTAACGTGGAAATGGGACACGACCATTAACAAATTAATACATGACGCTATTAACCCTCCCAAGATTGTTGATTTTTCTATCACTTCACTGGATGGGTATGATTTGAAGGATAGCGTTTTAAACAATAAAGACTACATGTTTTTATTAATTTGTTGGGATATAACACAAACAGATGATGATGAAACGTTACACGCAAAAATGAATGATCTATATAAATTAGCAGCTTCTGATCACATAAAAATGTTAGCATTAACGCAAAATGATGCTAAAATGATTGACGACTATAAACACAAACACCAAGCCTTGTATGATTTTGCAAATGCAGATGGCGTTGTATTAAAGACAATGGTGCGTTCTAACCCTGGATTAATATTGATAAAGAACGGTACTGTTATTATGAATTGGCATCATAATAACTTCCCTAGTTATAGCGATGTGAAACAAAAATACATGAAGTAAATGTTTAGTCTTAAAAAGATTAAACACGTTCTTACTTTTTATAAATTTCATTATGGATTTTCTATTGTAATATCACTTTTGTGCGCTCTTATACTTTATTTGTGGAAATATCATGTAGGGATGCTCATTGTTTTATTTTGGTTTAAAATTATAACTCAACTATTAACTTGTTTATATATAAATAATTTCAATAAAAAGTATTTTTTTTATTTTCAAGCATTAGGCCTGTCTAAAACCAATTTATGGCTGACGTCGCTCAGTTTAGACTTATTAATATTTATTAATTTGATATTTTTCACACATAAATTTTCCCTTTTATAGTAGTCTAAATTAGTAGTATAATGAATCATATTTTAGAAGTAGATAGCATCGAATTAGAATTTAACTCACGGAAAATTTTATCTGATATTTATCTAAAATGTGAAACTGGCAAAATAACGGGGTTATTAGGCCGAAATGGGGAAGGAAAAACCTGTCTAATGAATATCATAACAGGAAGCTTAGAACCTCAAAGTAAATCAATTCGTTTTGATTCTAAAATGATTATAAATCCTTTACAGAAAACGGAATTAGTATTATACTTACCTCAATTTAATTTTATTCCAAAATTTTTAACTTTAAAAAATATTTTTAGTGATTTCAATATAAATTTTAATGAATTCGCAACCAATTTTCCTCAATTTAAAGAAAATTATTTATCACGAATAGATTCATTATCAGGCGGAGAAAAGCGTTTAGTTGAAGTTTATATCATAATTAAATCTAAAACTCAGTTTCTTATTTTAGATGAACCTTTTTCGCATATCATGCCATTACATATTGAAGTCATAAAAGAAATTTTACATAAAGAAAAGCTAACAAAAGGAATATTAATTACAGATCATATGCATAGGCATATTACTCAAATTAGTGATTATTTATACCTATTAACTAATAGAAAGACGCATCTAACAAAAAGCACGCAAGACCTTGTAACATTGGGTTATACAAGAGCATAATCAAAAAACAAGCTATGAAACTCTACTTCCCTTTTAGCTTGTCGTATTCTTTTTCTATTGCATCATGCTTTATAAAAACATACGCATTCAAATAGCCAAACATTAAACCTATACCCCAGCCCAGCATAGGAAATATTGGCCAAGGCACACCTGCCTCTTCATCTTTATGATCTGTAAAATACCATAAAGCCCATAAAAAGCTATTGATTACAATATAAGACGCTAAATGTCTTTTAAAGCCAACTCGCTTTTTAGCAATTTTCCAAAGCTCTTCGTTTTTTTCTGTTTCCATGTTTTATTTTTTTATTTGTTTATTTTTTAATGGTTAAATATTCTTTCAAATTTTCTACATACTCATTAAAAGCCAATAAGCCTGTTTTAGTTATTTTACAAGTAGTTTGAGGATAATTGTTTTTAAATGATTTCTCTATTGTAATATAATCTGCTTCTTTTAATTTTTGTAACTGAACACTTAAATTGCCAGCAGTAGAATTTGTTTCTTCTTTTAGGTAAGAAAAATCTGCCTCCTTAACTCCTACTAATAGAGACATAACAGCTAAGCGAAGCTGGGAATGTAATAAAGGATTAAGTTCTTTGAGCGCCATTAGCTTTTGAATTTTCCTTTTAATAAATGACCAGGGATAATATAGGATACCAACATGGCGATAGCAATTAATAATAATTGAATTTGAAAAGAAACTAAAAAAGCGATGATTGATAATAAAAAACAAATGCATCCTCCGATAATTAATGGTTTAAAACTCAATAACCCACCTGAAACAAAGGTACCAATACCATATAATAAAATAATGACAGGATATGTATGTATTTCCAATTTTACCGACATTGCTAAAACAACCACCATAGATAACCCTAAGGCTATCCATAAATAATGAATATAAGTATCTAAATGTGTTTTTACTTTCTGTATTTTGTTTTGTTTAGAGCTATAAATTATTGAAACAATTCCTCCAACAATCATTAAACTCCATATTAAACCAGCTTTTTCAGGTATCCATTGCATCAATACAAAATGCATTAAAGCTGTAATTAATACAAGCCATCCCCAAAAAATAAAATAAAAACTATCATTACTATAACTTTTTTGCGTTTTATAAATCATTTGCTGAATGATATCAAGGCTTTCGTTTGGATTAATAATTCGTTCTTCCATCTTATTTTTTATTAGTTTTCATTAATTTCAATTTACATTCTTCAATCATTTTTTCTGTAATATCTTTTCCCCAATTAGGTAATAGGTTATTCTCAATTTTATATGCTTTAAATTTCAATAATGCATCTTCATATAACGGCAATGCTTTTTTAGCACCACCACCGAAGGATTCTGGAGTGTAATACACAGCTTGCGCTTTTTGCAAATACACTCTTGGATTAGTGTTATCAAGTTTTAAAGCTGCGTCATTTACGTGATGAATTTGCTTGTTATATTTCATTGCTCTAGCTGCAGGATTTACATTTAATCTTGCTGAAAAATTCAATGATTTCAATACATATATCTCAGCATTATTTTTACTTAAACTATCACATTTATTAATAAAAACATCTGCCTCATTACATAATACATCTGCACTTTTTGTTTTTAATTTAATAGCCGCTAATGCCTTACACAGTCCAGCATAGTAATAAGGAAGCCATTTAGTTTTTTGAGTTATTGCTATATCTTTAAATGATACTGATACTGAATTATAGTCACTTTCATTGTTAGATGAAGTTAACTTTTGAAGAGTTTCAGTCATTTTTATCTCATAATTAGACTGAGCACTTATAAAGCCTGCATTTACAAGTAATCCAAATATAAAGACGTTATATATTATTTTTTTCATTGAAATTATATTTACAATTCAGGTTACAAATATAAAGTAGTTTATATTATAAATCAAATTTATTTTAAAATAATTTATAGTATTTTTATGATGTACAAAAGAAAGCGCTTTAACATGCAAAAAACAAAAATTTTAGATTCTATTCAAATCAATCAGAAGTTAAATCGTATGGCTTATCAAGTATATGAAACAAATTTCAAAGAAAAAGAATTATTAATCGTTGGTATAGAAGGTAATGGATATAAGGTTGCCGAACGAATTGCAGAAATTTTAAAATCTATTTCTACCATTAAAATAAAAATTGGTAAAATAAAATTAGAAAAAGAAAACCCTTGGTTAACAGAGCCTAAAATTGATTTTACAGAGAAAGATTACGAAAACAAATCGGTAATTTTAGTAGATGACGTTTTAAATAGCGGAAAAGCCTTGATGTATGCGGTAAAACTATTTTTAAATAAACCAGTTAAACAACTAAATACCTTAGTTTTAGTAGACAGAAGCCATACACGTTTCCCTGTAAAGGCTGATTTTGTAGGACTTTCCCTATCTACAACTTTGCAAGAACGCATTGATACTGATTTTTCTAAAAAAGGAAAAGAAGCCGTTTATTTAGTGTAAAAGTGAAAGCTAAAAAACTCCTGCTATTCGTTCTTTTTTAGTAAAAGATATTTCTATTCTGCCACAAAGTCCTATAAAATCAATGGCATAATAATCGTATATTGCAGAGTACTTATATACTTTTTATCTATGATTTTCTTTAACGAATCCAATAATTTATCACAAGAACCAATACTTGACGAGGATACTGATTTTATCCCGTTACTTTCAGCGGAAGATGAAGATAATATGCACGCAGAAAGCATCCCCGAAACTCTGTCAATTTTACCGCTTCGTAATACTGTTTTATTTCCAGGTGTTGTCATTCCTATTACGGTTGGAAGAGACAAATCCATCAACCTAATTAAGGATGCCTACAAAGGTGATAGAATCATCGGCGTAGTAACGCAAATTAGTGACAGTATTGAAGAACCAGCTTCTGAAGATCTTCATTCCGTGGGTACTGTAGCACACATTATTAAAATGTTAAGAATGCCTGATGGTAATACAACCGTTATTATTCAAGGAAAAAAACGATTCAGGATAAAAGAATTTACGCAAACTGAGCCCTACTACAAAGCAAATACAGAGCGCTTTGAAGAAACTCGTCCTGATAAAAATGACGAAGAATTTCAAGCCATTGTATCAAGTTTAAAAGATTGTGCTTTACAAATTATTCAAAAATCGCAACACATTCCCACTGAAGCAGGTTTTGCATTGAATAATATTGAAAGTCAGAATTTTATGGTGAATTTTATTTCATCAAATATGAATGCGACTTCTTCCGAAAAACAACACCTGCTTGAATTACCAGATTTAAAAGAAAGAGCAACCGCTGTTCTATCGCATCTTACCAAAGATTTGCAAATGTTGGAACTGAAAAACCAGATCCAAAATAAAGTAAAAGTGGATATGGATAAACAACAGCGCGATTACTTTTTGCATCAACAAATTAAAACGATTCAAGAAGAATTAGGTGAAAAAAGCTTTGAACAAGATATAGAAGAGTTTAAGGAGAGAGCTAAAACAAAAAAATGGAGTAAAGACATAGCAGACGTTTTTGAAAAAAGCATTGGAAAATTAGCACGTATGAATCCTCATGCTGCTGAATATGGGATTCAAACCAATTACGTAGAGCTTTTATTGGATTTACCTTGGGGTGATTTCACCAAAGATAATTTTGATTTAAAAAACGCTGAAAACATATTAGATGCAGATCATTTTGGTTTAGACAAAGTGAAAGAGCGCATATTGGAGCACTTAGCGGTATTGAAGCTTAAAGGTGATTTAAAAGCGCCTATATTATGTTTATATGGTCCTCCTGGAGTTGGAAAAACTTCTTTAGGTAAAAGTATTGCCAAAGCATTGGGCAGAAAATACATCCGTATGAGTTTAGGTGGTTTAAAAGACGAAAGTGAAATTCGTGGCCATCGTAAAACATATATTGGCGCTATGCCAGGACGTATTTTACAAAATTTAAAAAAAGTACAATCTGCCAACCCTGTTTTTATTTTGGATGAAATTGATAAAGTTGGTACTGATTATCATGGCGACCCATCCTCTGCCCTACTCGAAGTACTTGACCCAGAACAAAATTCAACTTTTTATGATAATTTTTTAGAAAATGATTTCGATTTAAGTAAAATATTATTTATTGCGACTTGTAATAATTTAGCAACTATTCAGCCAGCTTTGCGCGATAGAATGGAGATTATAGATGTAAGCGGTTATACAGTTGAAGAAAAAATAGAAATAGCTAAACAACATTTATTGCCCAAACAAATAGAAGAAAATGGTTTAAAAAAATCTCAACTTAAATTAAGCGATAAGCAATTAGAATTTGTTATAGAAAACTACACTGCCGAAAGTGGTGTTAGGGGATTAGAAAAACGTATTTCTAAAATTGCTCGTTTTGTGGCAGTTCATGTAGCTAAGGAAACAGCCATTCCAAAAATTAACGAAGAAGCAATCTCCAAAATATTAGGGCCTTCGCATGAAAAAGCTAAATACCAAGGTAATGATGTTGTTGGCGTTGTTACAGGATTAGCTTGGACTCAGGTTGGCGGTGACATTTTATTTATTGAGACGAGTTTATCTAAAGGCAAAGGAGCTAAACTAACCCTTACAGGGAATTTAGGTGATGTGATGAAAGAGAGTGCCACACTGGCTTTAGAGTTCATTAAATCGCATAATGAGCAGTTTAATATTGATACAGAAGTATTTGAAAATTACAACATTCATATACATGTGCCTGAAGGTGCGACACCAAAAGACGGGCCAAGTGCGGGGATTGCTATGCTAACCTCTTTAGTTTCGGCATTAACGAAACGAAAAGTTAGAAAACATTTAGCGATGACGGGCGAAATTACCTTACGAGGAAAAGTATTACCTGTTGGCGGAATAAAGGAGAAAATATTAGCAGCCAAACGTGCGGGCATTAAAGAAATCATTTTATGTGCTGATAACAAAAAAGATATCGATGACATTAAAGTAGATTACATTAAAGGATTAACCTTTAAATATGTGCATCAAATGACAGAAGTGTTGGAATTGGCTTTAATGAAGTAATTTATTGATTTAAAAAATCAATAAATAGCTTTTATTTCATAATTTACTCCATTAAAAATAGTTTTGTTATTTGACTTTAATCCCAATAAATTAAGGGCTAAAGGCGATTTATTAGAAATTACAAAAACTGTTTTTGATTCTATTTCTAATTTACCGATAGCGGTGGCTATTAAAAAAAATCCATTATTAGTTTCAACTAAGCTGCCATTACTAACCATAACATGATTTATTGAAAAATCAATTTTATCAAACGCATTTATTTGCGTTTCTAAATCAGTTAATTGGTTTCCTAATTTTTCCTGTTCCAATTGCATCATGGCTCTAGCTGTTTCATGCTTATCGCCTGCCGTGCTTTTAGTTTCGTTATTTCCAGCAATAGTTACTTCTTGCAAAGAATCATTCAAAAATGTAATCTTAGCATTCAGTATATCTTTACAAACTCTTACAATATTGTTTTTAAAATCGAGGTTTATCATACGTTACAACTAAAACAAGTTAAACACTGATCAAAAAAAATCCCACAAGTAATGTGGGATTTTTTTATGTTAATATTCATCTTCATTAAAAAAGAAATCATCTTTTGTTGGGTAATCAGGCCAAATTTCTTCAATAGCTTCATAAGATTCACCTTCATCTTCAACTTCCTGAAGGTTTTCAATAACTTCCATCGGAGCACCCGAACGAATAGCAAAATCAATTAACTCATCCTTGGTAGCTGGCCAAGGAGCATCTTCAAGCCACGATGCTAATTCTAATGTCCAATACATAATTTTTAACCTTTAATTTTGTGCAAAAGTAAAAAATTAATTGAATTAACCTAATCATTTTAATAAAAATCAAGGGTTATTTCACTTTTTAAAAGCCTTAATTGACTTGTTAAAATAATCGCATGTCTTAAATCTTGAATTCCCGCTCAAATAAGGACTCTTCTTTATTTTCCAGCACCAATTTATAATCTCCTTTTTTTAGCGTTGCAACACTAAAACTAGCATTATAATCCGTATTTTCTGGGTATAACCATGTGCCTAAAATGGCCGAAACTTTATTTCCTTTACTATCCATAATGTAACAATAGGAATAACATGATTTGGAAATTGAGTAATTTATTTTCGCATTAAATCGAATAGGATTATCGTTTATTGTGCCTGAAGATGTCACATTTGCTTTTTTAGATAATGTGTACCAAGGTAATGGTTCTCCTTTAATCGTTGCCACAAAATTCCGCAATAATGAAGCGACTGAATCGTTACTTGACGTAATATTAGCTGTTTCTTTTTTATCACTAACTGCCCAAACGCTATATTGTTGGCAATTTCCATCAATTTGGTGGGTACTTAAATAGCGAGCCAAAAAAACTAAACTGCTATCTGCTAATTTACCTAAAGTGTAAGGAGCGTCTTTTACAGGCCCACCTTTAGTGGCTTCGCAGCAATAACCTTTTATATCAAATCTCTTTGTTTCTTTTGGCTTTAAGGTTAAAATTTCCTCGTGAGTGACTAATATGTCCTGATAATCATTTTTACCAGCATTTGAATTAAACCTCCAACCTGCAGGAACAACAATCAATAGCGAGTCTTTTAATAAATTAGTAACCGAGTAATTTAATTCTAAACCTCCTTTACATATTGCTTTTGCTATTATGATTTTTTTTTCAAAGGCTTTTTGTAAAGAAACTTTTGTTTTAGAATAAAGGGTTTGATTTAAACAAAAACCCAAAAATGTTGCAGTGATAATGGCTTTAGTCTTCATAATTAGTCTATTTACACTTTATATTACAAAAAAATGATTTAGATACAAGTTTTTAAATCCTTTTTTTATATATTGCTGTTAGTTTTCGGATAAACATTTAATTTACTTACATTTTAGAAAGCACTATGAATTTAAAAATGCGATTAATTGTAATGAGTTTTTTCCAATTTTTTATTTGGGGAGCCTGGCTAATTACAGTGGCGAATTATTGGTTTGGAACAAAACAATGGAGCGGCGCTGAATTCGGAGCTATTTTTTCTACATTAGGAATAGCCTCGATTATTATGCCTGCAATTACAGGTATTATGGCCGATAGATTTATTAACGCCGAACGATTATATGGTATTTTACATATTTTAGGAGGTATATCCGTTGCAAGCTTATCTTTAGCTGAAAACCCGCACGCATTTTATTGGACCATGTTAGCCGCTATGTTATGCTATATGCCAACTATTTCTTTATCAAATTCAGTAGCATACACTATTTTAAAAAGTAATCAATTTGATGTTATTAAAGTATTTCCTCCAATAAGAGTTTGGGGGACTATTGGATTTATTGTAGCTATGTGGTTTACAAATTTAACAGGCAATAAAGCATCTGTTAATATGTTTTATATTTCGGCATTAGCGTCTTTATTTCTTGGTATATACTCATTCACCTTACCAGCTTGTAATCCTCAAAAATTAATAGACGCGAATGCTTCCTGGTCAAAAAAATTAGGCTTAGATGCATTTAAACTATTTGGAACTTATAAAATGGCTTTATTTTTTATCTTTTCTATGTTTTTGGGAGCAGCACTTCAATTAACCAATATGTATGGTGATGTGTATTTAGATGAATTTAAACACGTTCCTGAATACGCTAATTCATTTGTAGTAAAATATTCAACCATTATTATGTCTATTTCTCAAGTTTCCGAAACTTTATTTATACTAGCAATTCCTTTCTTTTTAAAACGCTTTGGAATTAAGCAAGTGATGCTAATTAGCATGTTAGCGTGGGTATTACGCTTTGGATTATTTGCTTATGGAAACCCAACAGATGGATTATGGATGATTATTGCATCTTGTATTGTTTATGGAATGGCCTTTGATTTTTTCAATATTTCAGGTTCTTTATTTATCGAAACAACAACTAACTCAAAAATGCGTTCTTCGGCTCAAGGATTATTTATGATGATGAGTAACGGTTTTGGTGCTTTTATAGGAAGTAATGTAAGTGGGTATATTATTCAAACTTTTTATACCCATCAAGATAATTCTCGTGATTGGCAAGGAATTTGGACAATTTTCTCAATTTACGCTATAATTATAGCCTTCTTATTTGCTATTTTCTTCAAACATAAACACAACCCAAAAGAAGTAGAAAACTTTAGTCATTAAAAACTATAACTAAAATCATTTAAAACCATAACTTATATCATTTTTTTATCTCACTTCTAAAAATACAATTTTATATATTTGTGATAACTACTTTTAAATAAATACAAATTAAGAAACCTAAACCACTATGATACACTTAGACACAAAAAAAATTATTATTACCACCGATTTCTCGGAAACATCTTTGTTAGCCATAAAACATGGCGCTTTCTTAGCTCAATATACAAAAGGAGAAGTTTATTTACTTCACATTATTTCTAAACATTGGGAAAAATTTAATGTTTTTACACCTAGTGTTAGTTTAGATAATATTGAAAAAGCATCTGCTGCTGTGGAAGCAAAATTAGAAGAATTAGCTGAAAATATTAGAAAAGAATATGGTGTAAAAGTGACTACAGCTGTAAATACAGGAAATCCAACAACTGAAATTGTGAAATTTGCTAAAGAAATAAGTGCTGGTTTAGTTGTAATGGGCACGCACGGTTATAGCGCTTGGGAAGATTTAACGATTGGTAGCAATGCTTTAAAAGTAATTACAAAAAGTCCTTGTCCAGTTTTAACCATGAGTGAGCATGCCGATAAGTTGGGTTATAATCATATCATCGTTCCTATTGACACATCAGAACATACTCGCCATAAAGTTCCATTTATTATAGAATTGGCAAAACAATTTACTGCTAAAATATTTGCGGTTGGCTTATTAGCTGATGATGAAGGAAGTAAAAAACCAGCTATGGAAGTAATGCTTCATCAAGTTTTAACAGCCGCTAAAGATAAAGGAGTAATGTGCGAAACAACCTTATTAGAAGATGTAAAAAACAGAGCAATAGCTACCGTACAATTTAGCGAAAAAGTAGGTGGTGATTTAATAGCGATTATGACTGATCAAGATTCTGAAATTAGCGGGTTCTTTTTAGGGCATTATGCGTTGCAAGTAATTCATCACTCAAAAGTTCCTGTAATAAGTATTAAACCTCAAGATCATCCTGAAAATGTTAATTTCAGTATCCTTGCAGGAACTTAATAGTTACAAGTTTATTAATTAAAAAAGAGTCTCGTAAAAATAACGAGACTCTTTTTGTTTTAAAGTGAAATAACAACTATTTAAACTTACATTCTAATAATTTTACCATCCTCCATTTCAATAATGCGATTTGTTTTTTGAGCAAACTCATTGTCGTGGGTTACTATCAAAAGAGATTGATTGAATTCTTTTGCTAATTGCTGAAAAATATCAAAAACAACTTCACTGTTTTTTTTATCTAAATTTCCTGTTGGCTCATCTCCCATAATAATTAAAGGGTCATTAATCAAAGCGCGAGCAATGGCAACTCGCTGTTTTTGTCCACCCGATAATTGATTGGGCTTTTTTAATGCTTCCTTTTCAATTCCCAATATTTTTAACTTTTCGTAAGCACGATGTTCTATTTCTTTATCAGAATACTTTCCTGATTTTAATCCAGGTAACATGACATTTTTTAATACAGAAAATTCATTTAATAAGTAATGAAACTGAAATACAAAGCCAATTTTTTCATTTCTAATATTAGCTAATTCCGTTTCTTTTTTGCCACGAATACTAATGTCATCTATCAATAATTCTCCTTCATAATCTGTATCCATTGTAGAAAGAATATAGAGAAGAGTAGATTTACCACAACCAGATTTCCCAATAACTGAAGCGAATTCACCTTTGTTTAATGTAAAATTTATATCCTTTAAAACCTGCACAGAAACAGGATCATGAAAATATTTATTAATATATATTGCTTCTAAAACTTTATTGCTCATGCTACTTTCCTCTAATGATAATTACAGGGTCAATTTTACTGGCTTTACGAGCAGGAAAATATCCAGCAAAGTAAGTGGTGATGATAGAAAACAAACCACCTATCAAATAAAATTTAGGATTATAATTAATAGGATATGTTTTTATAGTAGGCAAGGCTGCTGTATTAAATGGGATTAGATCAATAAGAGATGATAAACCAAAACCAAATAATAAACCTAAAAGTCCTCCAAAAATACCAATACTTAAAGCAATTGTTATAAAGATACGATTCACATCTTTACCTGAAAATCCTGTTGCTTTAAGAATTGCAATTGAATCCATTTTTTCAAAAATCATCATATTAAGAATATTATAAATACCAAAGCCCGCCACAATTAATAAGGTAATACCAACAGCATAAGAAATTAATGACCTAACGGAACTACCTGTTTCAAATTGAGAATTAGCTGTTTGTATATCAATCGCTTCAACATCAAACAAATACTCGTATTCCTTTGCTAATGTTGGAGCTAATAGTATATCTTTTAATTTAATTTGCAAATCAGTAATGTAACTATTAGAAACTCCTAACAATTTTTGAGTGGTATTTATTGAGGCGTAACTTTGCACTTTATCTATATCTTGCAAACCTGATTGAAAATAGCCTACCACTTTAAGCTTCATTAATTCTCCTTTACTTGATGTTACTTGAATCACATCTCCAATATTAGCCAACATTTTTTCGGCTACCCCTTTACCAAGAATGATACTATTTGGTATATTCTTTAAATCAATATAATTACCTGTCGTTACATAATCACTAAATAAAAATAATTTATTTTCAGATTCCACTTCAACTCCATTAATCACACCTGTAAGAACCGTTGTTCCAACATTATAAAAAACAGGGGCTGTAATTTTGGGCGCAACACCTAACACTCTATTATCTTGTTTTAAAGCATTCATGATCGTACTAATATTGTAAATTTCTAATCGTTCGTTTTTCGGCTTTACAGAACTTACAAAGTTATAGTGCTTATGATATTCATTTGATAAATCAATTGGTTGGTGTTTCGATGGTTGAATATCATTATATAATCTTACGTGAGCGGTTCGATTCAAAATCAAGCCATCTAATAAATCATTCATTCCCGCCATAAAACTTAACAGCGTAATAAACATGGTAATACTAAAGGTAACACCAATAGCTGCTACTAATGTCTGCCTCCAGCGTGATAACAGCAAAGAAACAGATATGTCTTTTAGTAGTTTGAAATTCATTCCGTTGGTTTTTTTAATTCGTCATTTTCAGTTATACCAGAAAGAATTTCTATTTTTTTATAATCTTTTAATCCTGTAATCACTCTAATTTTATCTCCATTACTTTTAATTACCATTGAATCATTTATTAAATAATTTCGAGGAATTAGTATAGCTCTTTCTTTTGATTGCAAAACAATATTTGCTTCGAACGTAATATTTGGGTATAAAACTTCAGGTTGCTGTACAAATTCAGCTTCTACTAAAAATGTTTTACTTCGCTCGTTCATAATAGGATATATTTTAGAAACTTTAGCTTCAAACACTTTTGTTTTATAACTATCCATCGTAACTAACACACTTAACCCTTTTTTCATCTTAAAAATATCATATTCATCTACCTGCATTTCTAAAAAAAAATGTTTCATATCTCCAATAACAGCTAATGGAGTTTGTAAGGTTACAATTTCACCTTTTGATTTAAATAAATTATAAATAACTCCGTTTATTTCACTTTTCAATGTAAAATCACTTTCTTGCTTACTAGATATTCTAAGGTTCTTTTTAGATTGGGATGAGTTGAAATTCAATTGTCTTTTTAAATCATCATATTTAACAGAAGAAGAATAAAATGCAGTTTTAGAATTTTGATATGCTAATTCTTTTTGTTCCAATTCTACTTTCGTCCCTACTTGCTGTAGCCACAAGTTTTTTTGACGAAAATACATTGCTGAATCAATCTTAACTTTGTTTATTGCCAAATCAATCAATAATTTTGCTTCATTTAATTTCCCTTGATTCGCATTAAAATCAGAGAATTGTTCCGCTAACTCAGCATTTTCCTTATTTAACTTTTGAGTTTCATTCGATATAGAAAGAATAGATGTTCCTATGCTCACGCTATCGCCTTCCGAAAGATAGATATTTTGTATAATTCCATTTACAGTGGCAAAAGCCTCATATTGATTTTTACTTTTAATAATACCAGAAGCATAAATAGATTCGGATATTGAAGAAACAGTTGGCTTAATTTTTTCTGTTTTATCCTTACAAGACCAAACTATTAAAATTATGAGAAGAAAGAATATTTTATTCATACTATAAATACTATTGTTTTAAATCAATTAATCCTTTTGCAATACCGTTTCGATAAACTTAAATAATTAATAAAGACCGAAGTTACAAAATGCAAAATTACCCATTGTATCAATTAATCATAAAAAAACATGACGAATGTTAGTTAAATAGCTGTATAATCTATAATAACTTAAGGCTTAAATTAGAGGCATTAGAACTAAAAAACATTTAGCAATCAGTATTTTTTCTTATTTTTATAAGTCAAACTATGAAATTAAGACTATTATACTTTAGTGGCTTTTTATTGTTCTTTTTTGCCTTAAAAATAAATGGGCAAAATAGGAGTTTTTCTTTTCAGCATTATGGGCCAGAAGAAGGGTTAAGCAATGCTAATGTTTTTTCGATTAAACAAGATCAAAATCAAATTTTATATTTGGCTACAGAAAATGGCGTCTATGATTTTGATGGTTACAATTTCACCAAAATAAAGCCAAAAATTCCACTTAAATCTAATTTTATACGAAACATTGCTTTTAATTCGAATTCCAAATTAGTACTCATTAATCGTCGCGAAGGAATTTACGAATATGATAAAGCAACTAACAGTGCATCATTCATCAAAAACTTGATATTTAACACCTCTATTGATGAATTAATATTTGATAAAGATTACGCCTATGCTCTTAATGAGCAGATATCAGTAGCCGCTTTCGAAAATGCTACTGGTATAGTAATTGAAGATGAAATAAAAAAAGAGCAAAAATTAAATCAAGCATTTGCATTATTTAAAACCTTAAATCAAACGATACTTATTGGACGAATAGATGGCTTATATCAATTTGTAAAAGGCAAACAACTCAAACTCAATTTAGGTAAATCATTTCCTGTTTATTCTATTGCACAAGATACTGAAGGACTATTGTATTTAGGATCTGATAATGCTATCATTTGTGTAAAAGATTCGAAAATAATTAAAACTATTGCTGTAAAAACACAGCAAGAACATCGTTTTTTTGGCGAAAATAACATTGCAAAAGTAAGTAAGCTTATTGTAGACAAATACCATCGTATTTGGTTTACCAATAACCCAGATGATAATTTATACTTAATTGAAAACAATATAACCTACGATGCCTTTGATTTATTAGGTATTGACAAGGTTTTAATAAATTGTATTTATAAAGATACTGAAGATCATATTTGGATTGGAACCTTTAACGATGGAGTCTATTTTATTCAAAATCCTGTTTTACAAAATATTTCTTTTACTTCTGGTCGAAAAATATTACCAGTAAGTTGTGCCTCCTTTATTGAAAACAGTATAGTTGTTGGTACAAATAATGGTTTATTTATTTATGACAATGAACATAATAATACACAAACCATAATAGAACCTGATAATTTATTTCTGGAAACTGTTTTTGGAATTCATCCCAAAAATCAAACAGTGATTTATTCTAAAATAAATTCAATGGTAAATAATAAACGATCGTTTTTAATTAACAATACACATTACAACTTTACACCTATTGCAACAAGGCTTTTCAGCTTTTGCACTAAGCCTAATGAAGCTTATTTGAGTGATGGTATAGGTGCATTATTAAAAATAAAAAATTATGATACCGAAAAATTTACAGTATTAGATACCATTGTTTCGTTCTCTGATTATCGTACTAGAATTAACACTGTTTATAACAATCAAAAATCTCTGTATATAGGAACGTCTGATGGATTAACAATTTATAATGAGGCTACTAATAAAGTAAAAAAATATAACAACCAGATATTCAGTTATGGTATAAACGATATTACCTATCATGGAAACAAAACCTATTTAGGGCACGAAAACGGTATTACTATCATTGAAGATTCAATGCATATCCAACAAATTGGAGAACAACAGTTAACAGCAGTTAAAAAAATAAAGTTCTATCAAAATAAAATGTGGATTGCAACTTTAGATGGTTTATTTATTTGTGATGAACAGTTTAACCCTTTAATAATCTATAATAAATCGAATGGATTACAATCTAATACCATAAATGACATTGTGTTTGATGGCTCTAATTGCTGTATTTGTAGCGATAAAGGTATTACTTTATGTAGCATCGATAACCTTTTTAAACAAGTTCGTAAAGCTTCTAAACTATTTATTACCTCTGTAAATATTGATGAAAAAATAACGGAATTAAAAAACAACACGATTATATTATCCAGCTCTCAATCCGACGTTACTATAAATTTCTCAAGCCCTTTATTTGTAAAACCCAATAAACAGTATTATAAATACAAATATGATAATGGTAAATGGGCAAGTTTAGAAAATACTCAAATTCATTTAACCTCTATAGAAGGCGGAAATCATCAAATAGGATTAATTTGCTCTTATGATAACATAAATTGGTCAGAGCCTATTATTATTGTTATAAAAAAAGATATTCCTTTTAAAGAAACCATTTGGTTTGCATTAAGTATTGCATTTGGTTTATTACTATTGATGGGACTTATAGCCAATTTATGGGTAAAAGGTATTCGAGCCAAAACTACTCGTAAAGTACAAGAAGAAAGACAAGTTAATTTATTAAAACATCAAGCAATGAATTCGTTGATGAGTCCACATTTTATTTTCAACTCTCTAACCTCTATTCAAAACTACATTAATCTGAACGATTCGTTACGAGCCAGTGAATATTTAGCTAAATTTTCTCGGCTTATCCGAATGATTATTGAGAAAGCATCTCAAAGTGACATTATATTACACGAAGAACTAACGCGACTAAATTATTATTTAGATTTAGAAAAAGAACGCTTTAAAGGGAAATTTGATTTTTTTGTAACGGTTGATCCTAATGTTAATACCCTAGAAATTAAAATCCCCAATATGATTATCCAACCTTATGCTGAAAATTCGATTATACATGGCATTTTACCTAAACACGAGCATGGAAATTTGCGTATTCATTTTAAAAAAGAAGGAGATAAAACCCTCCTGATTCTAATAGAAGACGACGGAATTGGCTTCAATAAAGCAAAAGAAAATGCCAAATCAGGTCACAAATCCCTTGGTACACGTACAATTGAAAACATTTTAGAATTGAATACCAAATTAACTGGCAAAAACCAAACTGTAGAAATAATTGACAAACTTGATTTACCGAAACCAGAACAAGGAACTAGAATTACAATTACACTACAATTAGACTAAACTCATTTTAATTAGATAAAATAAAAATAACTTTACGATTACTTGATAAAAAAACAACACATACTCCTACTTTTTTTAAGCATGTTTGCAAGTATCGTATTTGCTCAAACACGGCCTATTAATTTATTACAAGATACAACAGTAGTGTGTGTTGGCGATTCTTTATTAATTAAATTCCCTGAAGAACAGTTTAGTAAAACAGCCACTTTTCAATGGAATACACCTCACATCATTATATACCATGCTAAACAATTTTACATTAAACATAAAGGCAAATACATTATAAAAATTACGGATGGAAAAAAAATGTACTTTGATACCACCTTCGTTAAATTATACGAAAAACCAAAACTACACATTAGAGATACCACACTTTGCAGTGGCAGTCAATTAATCATAAATACTAAAAACAAAAATTACAAATATAACTGGAGTACCAATGAAACTGCCGATCATATTAAAATTGAAAAACCAGGAACGTATTGGGTTAAACTAAACAACAAGGGTTGTATGCATTCTGATACATTTCGCGTAAACACATCTATAGGCTCCGTACCTTACTTCGGAAAAGAACTGTTGGTGTGCGAAAGCGAAGTTAACAAACCTTTAGCTATCAAAGCGCCAAACGATGTGAAATTATATTGGAATACTGGCGCCACATCATCCAGTATTAATGCTACTAAAGAGGGTATCTATTGGGTAAAGAGTATTTCTAAAAATTGCGGAACTAAAACAGATAGCGTTACTGTAAAATATAAAAATTGTGATTGCGAGGTATATATACCAAATAGCTTTACGCCAAACGATGATGACCGAAATGATTTATTTACACCTATTTTTCAATGCGATTATAGTTATTTTTCATTAACGATTTCAGACAGGTGGGGCAATACTGTTTATATGTCAACCAACATCAATGGCAAGTGGGATGGGCGATTTAAGGGTAATCCGTGTCCTGATGATGTATATGTATATCACTTAGAAGGTGTACAAAAAAATACCGATAAAAAATTAATTCGTAACGGACACATTTCATTATTTAGATAATTGATTATTATAATAATTCATTCTATGATTAAAATGCTATTTAGTAACTATTTTCTTTTTTGTGTTTTAACTATACTTACAAACGTTTGCTTCTCTCAAGAAGATGAACTACAACAAATTCGCCCATTTGGAACTAACCCTGGTAATTTAAAATTAATGTTGTACGAACCACCTAATATTACTGAAAAAGCACCATTAGTGGTTGTTTTGCACGGCTGTACTCAAATGGCAAAAGGATCGGCTGAACAAACGGGGTGGAATAAATTAGCAAAACAACATCAATTTTATGTATTGTATCCCGAACAAATTATATTAAATAATTTAGAAAATTGTTTTAATTGGTATAGAGAAGGCGACCAAGAACGTCACAAGGGAGAGCCTGGTTCTATTAAACAAATGATAGATTATTTAAAGAAAAACAAATCTATAGACTCAACACGAATTTATATTATTGGTTTATCTGCTGGTGGGGCCATGAGTGCAATTATGATGGCGGTATATCCAGAGGTTTTTGATAAAGGCGGAGTAATTGGCGGTGGGCCATATAAAGCCGCTGAATCAGCAGTGAAAGGTGGCGCATCTATGCTTGGTATGGTTGCTAAATCTCCAGAAAATTGGGGCGATTTAGTTCGAAAACAAAATCCGAATTACAAAGGAGAATATCCCGAATTAATCGTATTTCATGGCAATTTAGATTATGTGGTTAATATCAATAATGCAAATCAATTAATAAAACAGTGGACCAACATTCATCAAGCAGATTATAAAGAAGACGAGCATTACGAAGCCTTTATGCAAAATAAAGATGTAGAATTAACGATTTATAAAAATGCTAAGCAGCAAGATGTGGTTACTTATTACAAAGTAAAAAATATGACGCATGCTGTAGCTCTTGACACTGGCTCTTGTCCGAATCAAGGTGGTAAAACAGGTATGTTTGCCGTTGATAAAAACTTTCATAGTACTTTTTGGGCAGCGCATTTTTTTGGAATTATTAAACCCACATATCAAATTAAAGGTGAAATCAAGGTAGTTCCGGAAGCGACTAACCTTACCTACTCTATTCCTGCTTCTGAAGGCTCTTACTACTCATGGAAAACACCTTCAGGCGTGTGGATACAAGGTGAAAAACACAGCAACAACATTGTCGTTAATTTTGACTACGTTGGTGGTTATATAGAAGTAACTGAAACCACTAAAAACGGGTGTATGGAAGTTCCTTGTAAAATATGGGTAGATGTTAAATAGAAATTATTTATTAAGTTTAAATCGGTCCATTTAAATATTCTTTAAACGAGTATTTCTTCCTCCAAATAATTTTAATCGAAATTGCACCAAGTCCAGCGACTACATGCTCCAATAAAATTAAATATAAAGGAATTCACATTTAATATATTAATATTCTACTTCACATACTGCGCCATTTCATCTGCCATTTTTTTGGCTTCAGCGGCTGCAACAGTAGCAAAATTGACGCCATTAGAAGCATAAATAATTGCACGAGATGAGTTAACCAATAATCCTACATCTTTAGTTAAACCATATTTACAAACTTCGGCTAAGCTTCCGCCTTGCGCTCCAACGCCAGGTACTAATAAAAAATGGTTAGGCACAATAGCTCTTACTTCTGTTAGCATTTCTGCTTTGGTTGCGCCAACCACGTACATCATATTGTCAATATTACCCCAAGCACTCGATGTTCTTAAAACATGCTTGTATAATGGTTCTGTCTTTCCTTCGTCTAACTGAAAATCTGCGGCACCTTCGTTAGAAGTTAACGCCAATATAATAGCCCATTTACCCTCAAAAGTTAAAAAGGGTTTTACTGAATCGCTACCCATATAAGGTGCGACAGTTATAGCATCGGTATGTAAGCGATTAAAAAATGCTTTGGCGTACATGGTGGATGTATTACCAATATCTCCACGCTTAGCATCTGCAATTAAAAAATGATTAGGGTAATGATGTTTAATATACTTAATAGTTTTTTCCATACTAGTAATTCCACTTAAGCCATAAGCTTCGAAAAAGGCCATATTAGGCTTAAAGGAAACACAGTAATCGGCTGTTGCATCAACAATCGCTTTGCAAAATTCAAAAATAGGATCCTCCTCTTCTAATAAATGTTTGGGGATTTTGTCTATATCAGGATCCAAACCAACACATAAAAATGTTTTCTTGGTTTTAATTTCATTAATTAATTCAGCTCGTGTCATAAATAGTATGTAATTACAAATTATAATTTAAGTTATAATACTTTTCAAATATAAACAATAAATTATACTTCTAATTTAGATTAAACTAAGAGCCTGTTTATTTTTAATACATCTACTACTTCCCTATTTAAATTTTAAGTAAATTGTACTATCATTTAATGAGTTCAAAATCTACCCACTTTTAATTGAAAATTAAGAAAATGAGATTCTTTCGCCCAATTTTATTAGTATTTACAATCTGTTTACAAAGCTTCAATTTTTTGGCTCAAAAAAATGTATTGCCCTATAACAAAAAAAACTTGGTAAATGGTTTTGCAAAGGCATTGGAAGGAGAAAAAATAGCCTATTCATCTATGTATCCAAAACATGCAAAAGAAGCTTTATTAAATCGTTGTAGCGATGGTAAAATGGTCACAGAGTGGCTCACAGACACAATCCCATCAGGAGTTAAAGAAAAATATATTTATTTTAATTGGCTTGGGGCGTATAATAATGCAACAAGTACTGGCACTCGAAATTTCGATTTATATATCAATGATGAATTTATATTAACTTTTACTACTTATTCTAAAAGTACTAAACCTAACTGGAAATTTAATTCAAAAGACAGTATTCAATTATCTTTTGAAATGAAAATGAAAGATGCGAACAACGATGATCACGGCTTAGTTTATCTAAGAGTGCCTACATCTAAATACAAACAAAAAAATCCTTTAAAAATTAAAATTATCGGGCAAAAACAAAATTCTGTTGATTGGTATATGACATTTGAATATGCGTTTAAAGAAAAAATCGATTTTTTTTCACTGCCTCTATTAGTTGAAGAACAAAAAAAAATAAAACAACTTATACGAATTAGTGTATTACATTTCGGATTACCAGAAAAATTAGCTATCAGAATAAATAACTCTGATTTAAAGTTATATCCTATTCAAAATGGTGTTAATGATATTAATATTGCAGTTGATAGTGTATCAAAAAAAACGTACTTGACTATTGAAGCTAGTATAGGAACTATTTTAAAAGTGAAAAAAAATCAAATGATAACTCCTGTCATTTACCGTGAAATTAATCTAATTCACCATTCACATACTGACATTGGTTATTCCCATATTCAGGAAGACGTGATTAAAATTCATAACAAAAATATTTTGGATGCTCTAAAATTGATAGAAAAAACAAAATCATACCCCAGCGAAAGTCAATTTAAATGGCATATTGAAAGTTCATGGGTGGTAGAAAATTTCATGAAAATTGCATCCGAAAAAGAAAAAACGAATTTCATAAATGAAGTAAAAAATAAAAAAATAATTATTTCAGGTGTATACGCAAATTTACTAACTGGCTTGTGTACGCCTGAAGAATTGGATTGGATAACAGATTATTCTGTGTCATTTAGAGACAACTATAACGTATCAATAAATACTGCAATGTTTAGTGATGTACCAGGACAAAGTTGGAGTTTAATACCTACTCTAGCAAAAAAAGGCATAAGATATTTTTCAAATGGACCTAACTATGTTGAAATGTTCCCAGACAAAGGTGATCGCGTTGGATCTGTCATTAAGAATCAAGGTAATAAAGCCTTTTGGTGGAAATCAGCAACCCAACAAGATAGTATATTGATGTGGACATGCGGTAAAGGTTACTCTTCTTGGCATGGGATTGCACAGGGAGGCATCTATTCAAAAGGTGTTGAGAAAATTTCTGATTACATGAATGAATTAGATAGTATAAAATATCCCTATGATATGGTGCATTGGAGATATAATATTGTTGCAGACAATGGCCCCACAGATAGTACTATCTCAGATTTTGTAAAAAATTGGAATGAAAAATACATTTCACCGAAACTCATTTTGGCAAATGTTTCTGTTATGTTTGAACGCTTTGAAAAAAAGTATGGAACCAGTATTCCCATTATCAGTGGTGATTTTACGCCTTACTGGGAGGATGGCGCTTATTCAACTGCTAAAGAAGAGACCGATGCTCAATTACTAAGTGAAAAAACAATTTTATTAGAGAATTTAGCAAGACAAAAAGATATTTCTATAAATCAAAATAACCTCTACCAAGCAAAAAAACACATTTTACTATTTCACGAACATACTTGGGGCGCTTGGTGTAGTACCTCAAAACCCGATGATGATTTCACAACCCATCAATGGATTTACAAAAAAAACTTTTTAGATACCGCTATTGTTTATGTTGCAAAAATTGAAAACGAAATTTATTCTAAAATAAATTCATCCCAAACCTCTTCCTCCGAAATTTCTGTAATAAATACCTTGGCTTGGGTAAGAGATGGTTATGTTGAAATTAAAGCTCCCAAAGCACATGCAAATTTCATCATTAAAGATGATCAGGGAAATGTAGTTCCGATTCAAAAAACAGCTGACAATAATTTTTGTTTTATTGCAATAAATATCCCAGTAAAAGGAGAAAAAAAATATCACCTGATTCCTTCTAAATCAAACGAGATAAAACACAACACTTCAAAAATAAATTATAAAATAAACAATCATACGGGAGCTATTAAGCAATTAAATACGCTTGGTAAAAACTGGATTGACACAACACTTTATTCTGGCCTTATGCAAGCATTATACGTAAAAGGATTAAACCCTGCTTTTTTTTCTACTACTAAAATAAAATCACATGAGGAAGTAGAAAATGGTGCCATTTATAAAAAAACACATATCGTATGTGAAATGGAAGGGACTAATGAAGTGACATTCATAATCAAACAATTTCATCAGTTAGATTACTTACAACTTAGTGTTATAATTAACAAAAAAATGGAACGAGAAAAAGAATCGATACACATCGCATTACCATTTGATATTAGCAACCCTATAGTAAGAATAGGGATTGAAAATGATTTTATATCACCAAATCAAAAACAAATTGAAGGCTCCAACAAAGACTTTTTTTCGGTACAAAGATGGATAGATGTTTCTAATACTAATAATGGAGTAACTGTTGTAAGTCCGCAAAGTGCCTTATTTGAAATTGGCGATATGGTTAATGAAGAGCATACAAATCACGGCAGTAAAACATGGAAAGAAAAAGCATATGGTTCTTCTACTATTTTCCTTTATGCGATGAACAATTACTGGCATACCAATTATAAAGCTGATCAATCAGGCGAAGTTAATTTTGATGTGTTTTTAAAATTTCACAACCAATTCGTTAAAGAGAAAGCCATTCAATTTGGTTATGAGATGACGCAACCTATTATTGGTACAATTAAAAATTAATCATCATAAAGTACTTTAGCAAATTCATTTTATTCAACTAAAACGAATCGCTTTCATAGGCGTAATTTTATTTAAAATAAGAGTTGGAAAAAACATCATTAATATACAAGTAATGGCGGTTCCTACATTGATTAATACAATATGAGTCAACGATAAATTAATAGGCACAAAATCTAAATAATATGTTTGAGGATTTAAAGTAGCAAACTTAAATTGCAATTGTAACCAACAAAAACCAACACCAATAATATTACCAATTAACAAACCTTTTAGGAGCAATTGAATAGAAACATAAAAAAAGATATGCCTTACATTAGCATTTGCTAAACCTAAGGCTTTTAAAACACCAACCATATTGGTACGTTCTAAAATCAAAATCAATAGCGCTGAAATCATATTAATGGCTGCTACTAATACCATTAACGTAATAATAATGATGGCATTGACGTCAATCATATCAAGCCAACTAAAAACAGAACCTTGTAGTTGCTTAACAGAAGCAACCGTGTAATCATATCCAACTACATCATTTAATTGCTCTAAAGTAGGTTCCAGTAAATCGAAATCTTTTAAATACACTTCATAACCCGCTACCTGATTAGGTTTCCAGTAATTCAGATTTTGTAGTTGTTTTAAATCAACAAACACTAAGTTTTTATCAAAATCAGAAAAACCGGTATTAAAAATTCCTTTTACGATAAATACACGCGACCTAAATTCATAATCCACATAGTTTTCGCCACTCATGGTCGTGTCTGCTAATTTCTTTTTTGTCAAAAAATAAACCGACAATTTTTGATTGAGTTTAATATGTAACTTAGTTGCTAAGGCTTTAGAAACAAACATATCCGTACTTGCCGATTCTTTTTTAAAGTTTAATATGGAGCCTTCTGTAATATATGGTTTTAAATAACTCCAGTCAAAATCATCAGAAATACCTTTTAAAACAATACCTTCATTTTCAGTCTTTGTTTTTAAAATGCCATTTTTAGTAGCAAAAGGCTGTATGTGTTTTACGTTTTCTGTTGAAGAAATTTTTTGTAAAAAATCAGTTTCAAAAGTGATAGGGCTTGGTTCGTCAGATTTATTTTGCTCATAATCGCTGATTTGAAGATGAGAACTAAACGTAATTATTTTTTGAGTAATTTGTTGCTGAAAGCCCGTAACAACAGCCATGGTTATAATCATAACAGCCACGCCCAAAGCAATGCCTGTAATCCCAATTTTCACAATCGGTGTCGACATGTTTTTTTTAGTCGACCTTTTGTTTAAAATTTTATTAGCTATGTACCTCGAAAAATTCAAGACTTATATTATGAAAGTGTATTCGTATATTTACATTGTAAATCTAAACTATTCTATGCGATTTTATATTTTTTTATCCTTAATTTTTTTAAGTTTCTATAACGCATTTTCTCAAATAGCGAGTCAGGCTTACACAAGCATTATTACTGGCGCCCAGCAAACCTCTGAGTATTTACCTAAATTGAAAAATAAAAAAGTAGCCATTGTTACCAATGCTTCCGGTATCATTAATAAAACTCATTTAGTAGATACCTTATTAAAACATCACATTCATATTGTAAAAATATTTGGTCCAGAGCATGGTTTTAGAGGAACTGCTGATGCGGGCGAAAAAGTAAAAAGCGGAAAAGATGCTAAAACCAATATTACCGTTATTTCTCTTTACGGGCCTCATAAAAAACCAACCAAAGAAGATTTTAAAGGAATTGATATTGTTATGTACGATATACAAGATGTAGGAGTTCGCTTTTATACGTATATATCAACCATGACCTATGTGATGGAAGCATGTGCCGAAAACAATAAAGAACTACTCATTTTAGACAGACCAAATCCAAATGGTTTTTATATAGACGGCCCAGTGATGATTGACAAATACAAATCATTTTTAGGATTACACAATGTTCCTATTGTTTATGGAATGACTTGCGGAGAGTACGCTCAAATGGTTAATGGCGAAGGTTGGTTGAAAAATAATGTAAAATGTAACTTAACTATTATACCACTTAAAAATTACGACCGAACAAAATTTGTTTCAGGCTTGCCAGTAAAACCATCCCCTAATTTACCAAACGATACGTCTATTTTATTATACCCTTCTTTAGGCTTATTTGAAGGCACCATCGTTAGTTTAGGAAGAGGAACTGCAAATCCTTTTCAGGTGTTAGGAAATCCTTATGCTGACTCTGCATTTTTCACATACAAATTCACACCTACTTCAACAGCTATTACAAAAAAACCAAAATATCAGGATACGGTTTGTTATGGTGTAAACGCAAAGATTCAACTTAATGCCTTATTAAAACGAAACACCATCAATCTAACTTTACTTAATGAATTTTACATTCATAGTAAAAGTCAGCAAGCTCATTTTTTTGACAAAAATTTCAATTACCATGCAGGGAATGATGAATTACAGGAACAAATTATCGGTAGTTTCTACCCTGAGGATATTCGTGCATCGTGGCAACGAGCTTTAGATGCATTTAAAGTAATTCGCAAAAAGTATTTGATTTATAAAGACTTTTAATCTTGTTTTATTGCTAATCAAAACTTACTTTTGCGCCACAAATTCCGGAGAGGTGTCAGAGTGGTCGAACGAGCACGCCTGGAAAGCGTGTATACTCAAAAGGTATCGCGGGTTCGAATCCCGCCCTCTCCGCAGATTGAATTCCAAACAAAAAGTGGACTAAAATTTGTTTGTATTAGGCCGCATTTTTTAGGTTATTACTCATTGTCATTCAATTAAAATTGAAAAACATGATTTAGTAGTTTAAATGTACTGATTTTAGTGAAAATGATTTTTATTTCCGAAAAGAACCCTGTTATTAAGTTTCAAAATGTAATTCTGTTTGGTTTATATTTGATAAAACATTCCAAGACATTTTGATTATCTCCAAAAAAAAACTTGAGAGGAGAATTTTGTTTTAATCGTTTAAAGAGTGTTTCTATTTACCAGCGCTGTTTGTATATATCAGCTATTTTATCTGCTTCTAAATCAAAGTTATTTGTGATAAATTCGTACACTTTATGTTGCTCGTTGTGATAAAAAGCAACTCTTCTCAACTCAATAAGTTGTTCTCCTTTTTTGATTTCAATACGCTCATCTTTTAATATCGATCGATAGGTTTATATTATCTTTAATATCAAACTCTTCAAGGCTTTTGTAAGCGGCATTTTCCTTCTGACGAGTCACAAAATATACATCTTCAAGAGTCCATTTATGATATTGCGTATAATCAACGTAACCTTTATCAAATACTACAAATGAATCTTTCTTTAGGTTTAGTTCTTTTAAAAATGTGTGGTCGCGGGTTGCCGCCGAACCAAAACGCACTAAAATAATTTTTAACCAAAAAATCCCTCACTATATATATAATGAGGGATTTGATTTTAAAGATTGGCATCGACATACTCTCCCAGGTTTTAGACCAAGTACCATCTGCGCTGGTGGGCTTAACTTCTCTGTTCGGAATGGGAAGAGGTGATCCCCACCGCTATAGACGCCATAAAGGGATCACGATATACGATT
>JANXRU010000374.1 GCA_025356715.1 Bacteroidota bacterium | reverse complement strand
TAAACAACATCAATCAAACTAAATTAGACCTATTTGATACCTAGGGGGCTTCGCTTACAGAAATTAAAATACAGTTCAATAAAATCAACCTTCTTAAAAGGTTCAAATATTAATTTGTACTTTTATCGGACAACAATGATTAATAATAAATTAATATGTTAAAAATTTGATTATTGATTTATTTTGACTTAATTTGAACATAACCAATAAAAAAAACACTTATGGGAAAACTTAGAGGAAAAGTCGTTACACCTGGAGACAAAGGAATGATAACGTACAAAGATGCATCTGGTGCAGATGTAAAAATTGCTTATGATCAACCGCTATCAGTTGAATCAGGTATTGTAATGAATGCAACCGTTTCTTTTGTTCCTATCATTGGTAATACAATGGCAGTAGCAGTTTGTACAGCAGGAAAAGGCGAAATTGTTGACATTGATGCTAAGGCAGGAAAAGGAGTAATTTATGAAAAGGAATCAGGAATGAAGTATACTTTTTTGCAAAATTATTTAACAGAATCTGGTATAGTATTGAATTCAAAAGTGACTTATTCTTTAGTTAATTCTAACGGAGTTTTAATTGCCGTTTGTTTAGAGTTATAATTTAACACAACCTTAAAGCGGTTACGGAATTCTGTAACCGCTTTTTATATGATAAAAACCTATAAAACATATTTCTTTTTTAGACTAATCGTAGTCTTTTTTCTGATAGCTTCGAATGCTATGAAAGCGCAATTAGATAGTGTTAATCTAATCGTTTTTAAAGAAAAAAATAATTCAAAAAAAATAAATCTATTTATACAAGCTTCCGAAAAATTTTCAGGACAAACAGTTGCACTAGATTTTGCAACAAGAGCCTACCAATTAGCTATTAAAAATGATGATGATAATTTAATTGGAAATTCTGCTTCCATAGTTAGTCAAGAATTATTTAATTTAAAGAAAACAGATTCAGTTTCTTATTATCAAGAAATTGCAATTGACAAATTTAGAAATACAAAAAACACCAAAGAACTGTTTGATGTTTTAATTAAAAAATTTAGATTTTTAAGAACTCAAGGTAAACAAGAGCAAGCTTTCGAAATATATAATGAAATGAAAGAATTAGCCGAAAAGATAGGAGACCCTTTAAATTCAGCGATCTTGGCTTTTAATACAGGTAGTTTATTTGCAGATATAAGTAATACAGATAAAGCTATTTCTTATTATAACAATGCTTTAAAATTATATACTAAAATAAATGACTGGAAAGGCATAGCAAATTGTTATTTAAAACTAGGGCAACAATATACTAACAAAGGATATACCGATTTGTCTGTGGAATATTTTGAAAGAGGCTTAGCAATTGATTTAAAATATAATGATAATCAAATTAGAACTGATTTTTTAATTGCTATTGGTAACGTGTATTATACATTAAATAATTATGAAAAAGCTTTATATTATTATAAAGAAGCTTTGTTACATGACCAAAAAACGACTAATAAAAGTTCAATTGTTTTAAAAAACAATATTGGCGTTGCCTTATTAGAATTGAAGAGGTTTAAAGAAGCAAAATCTTATATAATTGAAGCTTATTTTTCTGATTGTAAGGCGCGTGATAAGGCTGATTATGCAAGTAATTTAGCTGCAATTTACCAACAATTAGGTGATTATGAATCAGCCATGAATTATATGGAAGTTTATACCCGAATGAATGATTCATTAAACGAAGATTTATATCAAAAAAACTTATCTGAAACAGAAGCTAAATACAATAACGAAAAAAGAGAAGAGCAAAATAAATTACTCGGAGAACGATTAGAAAACAAGTCTAAACAAATTTATTTTGCATTAGCAGGTATTGTATTGTTAATAGGGTTTGCGTTTTTTATTTTCAGAGGATTGCGCCAGCAAAGTAAAGCGAATAAAGCTCTTGAGGAGAAAAATAAAATAATTGAAGAAAAAAATATTATTGTTGAAGAGCAGCATAAAGATATTACAGATAGTATAAAATATGCCGAACGTATACAAAAAGCTATTTTGCCACCTGATATGTTATGGCAAAGCATTTTGCCGCAATCATTTGTTTACTATCAACCTAAAGATATTTTAAGCGGAGATTTTTATTGGATAGAAGAAACGCCGGAACATATTTTTATTGCCGCTGCTGATTGCACCGGTCATGGTGTACCTGGTGCTTTAATGAGTATTGTTAATTATAATTTATTAAATAAAGCAGTGTTAGAGCAAGGTCTTACTAAAGCTTCCGAAATTTTAAGTGGTGTTAATAAATGGTTGACGCTATCCTTACACCAAACATTTCAAGAATCAGCAGTGAGAGACGGCATGGATGTTTCATTGTGCGTTATTAATAAAGTAACTAAGCAATTAAATTATGCAGGAGCATTTAATTCAATCTATATAGTTAATGGAAATCAGGTTAAAGAATTATTACCAGATAAGCAACCAGTAGGGGCTTTTATTGAAGATAACATTAAAGATTTTACGGACAAATTTTATCAGTTGACAGAACAGGATGTTGTGTATATGTTTACTGATGGTTACGCGGATCAGTTTGGTGGTGTTAAAGGAAAAAAATACAAATACCGTAACCTACAAGAGCTATTAATTAAAAATCATCAAAAACCATTTACTGAACAAAAAATCATTATTGAAAAAACAATGAATGCTTGGAAAGGGAATTTGGAGCAAATTGATGATATGCTTTTAATTGGCTACAAAATAAGTTAAAGCTTTTTTAGAATTCTTTTTTAGCAGCTATGAGGGTATTCTTCAACAAAGACGCAATTGTCATTGGTCCAACACCGCCAGGTACAGGTGTAATATAAGATGCTTTTAATGAAACTTCATCAAATTTTACATCGCCAACTAATTTAAAACCTTTTGGTAAGTTTGCATCATCTACTCTGTTAATTCCCACATCAATGATAACAGCGCCATCTTTAATCATTTCAGCAGTTACAAAATTTGGTTTGCCTATTGCAGCAATAATAATATCAGCCTTTAAAGTATGTTCTTTTAAATTTTCAGTACGACTATGACAAAGCGTAACTGTGCAATTACCTTGAGCTGTGTTTTTAGCCATTAAAATACTCATTGGTGAACCAACAATATTACTACGACCAATAACCACACAATGTTTGCCATTTGTTGGTATTTGGTATCTTTCCAATAATTGAACTATACCAAATGGAGTAGCACTAATATAAGTAGGTAGGTTTAATACCATACGGCCAACATTTACTGGATGAAAACCATCAACATCTTTATTTGGTTTAATGGCTTCAATAATTTTTTGTTCAGAAATGTGTTTTGGTAAAGGTAGTTGAACGATGTAACCATCTATATCATCATCATTATTCAGTTCTCCTAATTTTGATAATAAGGTATCTTCAGAAATAGTAGCATCTAAACGGATTAATTTAGATTTAAAACCAACATTTTCGCAAGCTTTTACTTTATTCTTTACATAAGTTTGCGAAGCAGGGTCTTCACCCACAAGGATAGCAGCCAAATGAGGTTGCTTTTTTCCTGATGCTAATAAGGCCTTAACCTCAATAGCTATTTCAGCTTGAATATCGAGTGATATTTTTTTTCCGTCTATTAAAATCATGATTACATTTTTTGTTGCATACCATTTGGTAAGTTCTTCATCAACTTCGCCATCTGATTTTTATCCCCCATCATACGCATCATTTTACGGGTATCTTCAAATTGTTTCAATAATTTATTGACTTCTTGAATTGTTTGTCCACTACCTTTGCATATACGCTGACGACGTGAGCCATTTATTAATTCAGGTTGAGAACGCTCTTTAGGCGTCATTGATCCAATAATAGCTTCAATGCCTTTAAACGCATCTTCTTTTATTTCTGCATCCTTCATGGCTTTCCCTACACCAGGAATCATTCCTACTAAATCTTTAATGTTACCCATTTTTTTGATTTGTTGTAATTGACTCAAAAAGTCATTAAAATCAAATTGATTTTTAGCAATTTTTTTTGATAATTTTCTGGCTTCAACCTCATCGTATTGTTCTTGAGCTCGTTCTACCAAGGAAACAACGTCGCCCATTCCCAAAATACGGTCGGCCATACGTTCTGGATAAAAAATATCCAAAGCTTCCATTTTTTCGCCAGTACCAATAAATTTAATTGGTTTATTAACTACAGATTTGATTGATAATGCCGCTCCACCACGAGTATCACCGTCTAATTTGGTAAGAATTACACCATCAAAATCCAAACGATCATTAAAGGCTTTAGCTGTGTTTACAGCATCTTGCCCCGTCATGGCATCTACTACAAATAAAATTTCATTTGGTTTAATAGCAGCTTTTAAATCGGCTATTTCATTCATCATTTGCTCGTCAACAGCTAATCGACCAGCAGTATCTATTAATATAATACTATTTCCGTTTTCTTTTGCTTGGGCAATAGCAGCTTCAGCAATTTTTATGGGATTTTTTTCTTCTCTATTCGAAAAAACATCACAACCAATTTGTTCGCCTAATACGTGTAATTGGTCAATAGCTGCGGGGCGGTATACGTCGCAAGCTACTAATAATGGTTTTTTTCCTTTTTTTGTTTTTAAAAAATGAGCTAATTTCCCTGTAAATGTTGTTTTACCAGAACCTTGCAAACCACTCATTAAAATAATGGTAGGATTTCCTCCTAAAAAAATTTCTTCTTTTTGTCCACCCATTAATTGCGTTAACTCATCATGGGTAATTTTTATCATCAATTGCCCGGGAGAAACAGATGTTAATACGTTTTGTCCAAGTGCTTTCTCCTTAATCGTATCAGTAAAGGTTTTAGCAACCTTATAGTTCACATCGGCATCTAATAGCGCTTTTCTAACTTCTTTTAATGTTTCAGCAACATTTATTTCAGTTATTTTTCCTTGTCCTTTAAGTGTTTTAAAGGCCTTATCTAGTTTATCGGATAAATTATCAAACATGGTAGTGTATTTTTTCGAATGGTAAAGGTAATATTTAATTAGTGAAATAGTATAACGAGAAAGTCGATTATTAATGGGATTTTTTTCACGCCCTTATTTTTTTTTTGTATTTCTTAAATATTTCTTAATATTGTTTAATCATAATAATAGGTTTCTGTTATTATTAGGTTAAATAACTATCAATTAGCCCCATTTCCGTTTATTTAAATGATTTAAAGGCTAAACTATTTTGAGTACTGAAAAAATAATAACTTATAAAAATGAAATATATTTTTTCTGCAATTACAAATTTTACTGATTTTCAGGGTCGAGCTAGACGTAAGGAATTCTGGTATTTTAATATTCTTAATTTTATTTTGTTTTCGATTGCACTTTATATTACTATAAAATATAAACGACCAGAAGTAATTACAGCATACTCAATGATTACCATCGTTCCAACAATTTCTCTTGGATATAGAAGAATGCATGATATTGGTGAGTTTGGTTGGAATTTTTTTATACCAGGTTATAATTTGATATTGGCTTGTATTGAGGGTTCAAACAGGACAAATGAGTTCGGAAATGACCCTAAAACAATGAAAGATTAACTCTTTTTTTTGATAAAAATAATTTATACACTAATTTTTATATTTTCTAAAGCTTAATAAATCTAATCGTTTTAAATATAGAATTAGTTTGAATTTTTATAAAGTAGATTCCCGGCTTTAGCTCTGTTGTATTAATTTCAGAATAAACAGGTAAATTTTCTAATTTAATACAGGTTTCTCCTATAAGATTTGTAATTGAAATAGAATAGGGGTTAAGAGCTTCAGTAGAAATTGTTAAAATATCAATTACTGGATTTGGATAAATATGAAATGTTGTAAGATCAGTTTCTTTAATCCCAACCGCATTCGTTTGATTGTTTATAACACCAACTGCATCTAAATCAAAACCACTACTGTTATAAGGCGTTGGCCAAGGATCATTTATTTTATAAAAATTAGCATCGCGTGTTGCATATTGGTTTTGAATAGAGCCAACCACATCAATTATTTTTATATGAGTAATAGCTTGTTTATTTAATAGAGAATTCGTTGAAATATCCGCTAAATCAAATGGAGTTCCATAATTTGCCCTATATTTTCCCGCTAGATTATTTATTTTTGTCGGATCATTATAGTCAAATGGGCCAACCTGAATGGTTGTATCGAAATTACTAATTGCTGGGAATCTAAAATAATGAATACCGTCGCTACTAACCTCCACAAAAGCTAATTCCAAAAAATAATCACTAAAACTATTTTCAAAAACAGCAAAGTCATTTCCAATGCCATCACTTATAGGTGTATTAAATTGTAAAATGGCTATGCCTCCATCACCTAAACTTACAACTCCATTATTTCCTGCCGCACCAATAGCTGAAGAACTATCTCCCACATTAGCATAACTAAAAGAAGGTGTTGAAATATCTTGTAATCCACGTATAATATTACATTTGGCGCCCCACTCGATAAAAACTAAACTATCCTTGTAAATAGCAGTTGAACCAATAGTTCCGGGAGGACCAGAAAATTGAGCAAAACTATTTTTATATAAAAATGTGGCGTAAAAAAATAAAATAACTCTAAAAAAAAAGTTCATTTCTAATTGGTACAATGCCTTTATGAATCTTCTCCCCGAGACTCTAAACATCGATTTATTGGTAGGTCTTCTGACTTGTTCTAGTTACACGCCTTCCCGAAAATAATTTTCAGTGGCAAAATTCAGTATAACTTTAATTTAAGAACTTACAGCTGCGGGTACAGTTTTGGATTTACACCAAATTCCCTTTTTAGCTTTTACACTAAAAAATCCAACAGGCCAAAGATATAAAAATTACATTGTATGCAACTAAAAATACAGAAATTTAACTAGCCGCTCTTCTAAGCCTGTCGTTAATGGCCATTCCTAGGCTTTCTTCAGGCAATAAATCGCAAATAATAACATCTACAGAAGATTCATCTAATTCTCTTAAATAAGAAAATAAATGAATAGCAGCTTCTTGGTAATTTGATGTAGGTGATAGATTTTTAATAACAGCATTAAAATAAGAGATGTTTAATTCGCCAAAACCTAGCACCCCAATTTTTTTATACGCATATTGTTTTTCTAGCTCATATAAATTACCAATATAAATAGGCTTTTTAGGAGCATAATGACTTTTTAATTGACCAGGCGCTTTTGGATTACTGGATTGATTTAAATTAACTTTAACATTCCCAACGATCGCCTTAATAGATTCAATAGTGAGGCCACCTAAGCGGTAAATAATAATTTCACCCTCTTCTTCACCAACAATTGTAGATTCTAGGCCAATTTCGCAATTTCCTCCATCCAAGATGTAAGGGATTTTTGATCCTAATTGATTATTGACATGCAATGCGGAAGTTGGGCTTATATAACCAAAAGGATTTGCGCTAGGAGCCGCCAAAGGAAAATCTAATTGCGATAATAAGGAGAGCGTTAGAGGATGATTGGGTATTCTAACACCAACAGTTTCTAATCCAGAAGTTACTAAATCAGAAATGGTGTTCTTTTTAGGTAATAATAGAGTTAAAGGACCCGGCCAATAGGCGGTTGCTAATTTTAATAATTGAGGATGAATATGAGTTATAAATTCGTTTACTTTCTCTAAAGCATAAGTATGTACAATTAACGGATCAAATGTTGGTCGGTTTTTAGCTTTAAATATATCTAAAACAGCATGGGAATCGAAGGCATTAGCAGCTAAACCATATACAGTTTCAGTAGGAATACCAACAAGTTCCCCATTTTTCAAAAAAAGCGTCGCTTGCTTAATATCCTTTCCTATTACTGCCACATGACAAATATACTCTCTTATGAGTTCAGATTTCTATGTTGATTAAGAAAAATTATAATTTTCATAACCAAATAATTTTATTTATCTTCGCAACTCAAAAAAATTAAAAGATATTATGGCTGAAGATACAGTACTAAGCGAACAAGAGGAAATTATTGAGGTTATTAAGGATAAATCACCTAAAAAATCATCATCAAAATCAATGGATTTTGGTGCGATGGAAGTGTTTTATGAATCAAATAAAAAAGCAATTACTTACGGTGGCGGCGCTCTATTAGCTATTGTTGCTATTTTTAGTTTTTATAAATTTTATTGGTTACCAGGCGAAGAAGCAAGTGCTAATACTGAAGCTTTTTTTGCACAAACTTATTTTGAAAAAGATAGTTTTAACATTGCTTTAAATGGTGGTGTAAATGTATCTACTGCTGATGGACCAAAAACAATGAAGGGCTTTATAGAGATTGCCGACAATTTTGGAATGACTAAAACGGGTAATTTAGCTAATTATTATTCTGGTATTTGTTTATTACGTACTGGTAAATTTGCTGAAGCCATCGAATATTTAGAAAAATATAAAGGTGATGATGAAATGGTTGCTCCTGTTGCTATTGGCGCTATTGGTGACGCAAATATGGAATTAAAAAATATTGATGAAGCGATTAAGTTTTATTTAAAAGCTGCTGAAAAATCATCAAATAATTTTACTACACCTATTTATTTAAAAAAAGCAGGGTTTGCTTATGAGCAAAAAGCTAATTATACTGAAGCATTAGCAATGTATGAGCGTTTGAAAAATGAATTTACTACAAGCACTGAAGCTCGTGACATTGATAAATACATTGCAAGAACAAAAACTCTAGGTAACATTCAATAATTATAATTATTGCAAAAAATTAAAGGTGGTATTTTATCACCTTTTTTTGTTTACAGATTTTGAAAACTTAGACAATTATTTTTTCTTTAATTAAGAACTCAATTATTTAAAACTAAACATTATGGCAAGCGACCAAAAAAATCTATCAACCTTTGAAGGAACAGCTATAGCTGATGCATCTCACATGAAATTTGGGATTGTATGGGCAGAGTGGAATCATGGAATTACGCAAGCTTTAATGCAAGGAGCAACCGATACATTATTAAAGCATGGAGCTAAACCAGAAAATATAATCACAAAAACGGTTCCTGGCGCATTTGAATTAACATTAGGTGCACAATATTTAGCTGAATACGGAGCGGTAGATGCAATTATTTGTATTGGCTGTGTTATCCAAGGAGATACTAAACATTTTGATTTTATTTGCGATGCTGTAGCAAAAGGTATTACAAATTTGAACTTGAAATATAATAAACCCTTTATTTTCGGCGTGTTAACAGTTAATACGCAAGAACAAGCAGAAGATCGAACCGGGGGAAAACATGGTAATAAAGGAGATGAAGCAGCAGTAACGGCAATAAAAATGCTTGATTTAATAAACAGCTTTGAATTGCATAAAGGTAAAATTGGATTTTAAATCCCCTTTAACAATCAAAAGATTCTATTAAACTCGTTTCATAAAACTGTTTAACTAAATTTTCGTGTTCAATTTTTGACCCTTGTATCGTGTAGGTTAGAATCATTTCATTACTCAATTTAGCATAATTGGTGCAAACTGCATCAATTTTACAATCAATAAAGATTTTTTCAAGTTCCTCTTTTTTAGAAATATTATGCCCCAGCAGGGTTATTTTATAGGTTTTTTCAGAATTTGTTTTGTCTATCATATTTTGCACCCAAGTAAAACTCAATAAAACAATCATAACAATTCCTAAGGATAAAAATGCAAATTCGTATTCGCCCATACCAATACTCATCCCTATAGCCGCCGAAATCCAAATAGTAGCAGCCGTTGTAATTCCTTTAACATTTGCCCCATCCTTAAAAATTGCCCCAGCTCCTAAAAAACCTACTCCCGTAAGGATATTAGCGGCAATCCTTGTGGGATCTTTTTCGCCTCCCATAATAGCAGAAAGTATGGTAAATAAACAGGAGCCTAAAGTAATTAAAATCACAGTCCGAAAGCCTACAGCTTTTGATTTGTATTCTCTTTCGGCGCCTATGATAGCACCTACAAATAAGGCTATTAATAACTTGATTATATCATTATGAAGAGCTTCTGACATTTTTTTGTTAAATATACTAAAAGTAATTTAGTAATAATTTTTGAGTTTTAAATTCAATAAACCTCTATTATTTGATATTTTTTTAGGAATCCTATAATCCCTTAAAATTAAAATATTTTGTTTTTCTATTTTTAATAAATTTACTAAAACCTTTTAGAAATATTATATCCCATGATTAAAAAACTACATATATTTATTTTAGTATGTTTTGCTAGTAATTTAATGCATTCACAATGCGTTTCAAATGCTACTTCTACATCAGACGAGGAAATTTTAAATGTAACATTCGGAACTTTAAATAACTCCTCTACTTGCGCTTCCACTGGCGGAGCAGGTTCAATCTTAAATGAATATTCTAATTATGCATTTGCTGGTTTTGCTGGTGGAGTGCCTAATGTTAATAGAGGTTGTTCTATCCCATTTAGTATACAAATAGGTACTTGTGGAGGTAGTTATGCTAATTCTGTTGCTATTTTTATTGATTGGAATAATGATTTAACTTTTGGTGCGGGAGAGCAAGTTTATACTTCAGCGGCAACTACAACAGGGCCACATACTGAAAGCGGAAATATTACAGTTCCTATTGGAGCAGTTTTAGGCAATATAAAAATGAGGGTTGTTAATGTAGAAACAACTCCTGCGTCTATTTTAGCATGTGGTACTTATCTTTGGGGGGAAACAGAAGATTACTTTATTAATGTGACTAATTCTGGAGCAACTGCTCCCTATGTAAGTAGTAATGTAACTCAAGTAGTTAGCGGCTCAGTTTCTCAATGTGCTATTTATCAGCAAATTATAGGTATTCCAGTTGTAATTGGAGCTGGATGTACTGGAGGAACTTTAACTCAGTTTTTACTTGGAGCAGGTGTTAGTACAAATTTACTAGCAGATGTTAGTAAAATCCATATTTTTTATACTGGTTCAAGTAATGTGTTTCAAGCTATTAATGAATTTGCTCCTGGAGGAACAGTGCCATCAGGTGTATCAAATACAATAAATGGTTCCCAAGTATTATCGGCTAATTCTACTAATTATTTTTGGGTGGCCTATGATATGAATCCAGGTTCAACATTAGGTAATTTAATTGATGGTTCTTGTTCTCAAATTACTATTTCTGGGGTTAATCAAACGCCTTCAGTTACAAATCCAGCAGGTAGTGGAAATATAGTTGTTTGCCCTTGTAGTTTTAGTTTAGGGCCAGATGTTACTTTATGTACACCTATTAACTATACTATAAATGGACCTGCAGGATTCGATACTTATACTTGGACTCCTGGTGGAGCATCTACTCAAAATTTAACTGTAAATGCCGCAGGTACATATACATGTTCAGCTACTTTAATAAATGGAGGATTGGTAGCAAATGGAGATTTTAGTTTAGGTAATACAGCCTTTACAACAAATTATACGCCGGGAGTTGGCGGAGCGTTTGGTTTATTATCAAATCCCGCGACTTATGCAGTAACAACTAGTCCTAATTTGGTTCATAATAATTTTTATGCATTCGGAGATCATACAACTGGAACTGGTAATATGCTTGTATGTAATGGATCTTCTGTTGCAAATGATGTTGCATGGAGTCAAACCATTACAGTTACACCTAATACTATGTACAATTTTTCGGCATGGGTTGCTTCTACAGAGAATACAACTTCAGGGAGTGAAGCTTTATTACAATTTTCAATTAATGGCGTTTTAATTGGGGCTGTTTATAATGCACCGTTAACTGGTGGTGTTTGGGCTAACTTTTTTGTGAATTGGAATTCAAGCGCTAATACCTCTGCAGTTATTAAAATTGTGGATCAAAATATATCAGGCGGAGCTAATGATTTTGCTTTGGATGATATTAATTTTGAGCGTGTCTGTACGTTTACAGATATTATCGTTATTAATTCAGCAGCAACTACAACTGTTGCTGTGCCAGCAAATATTATTGGTTGTCCTGGATTAGCTATTTCTGCCTCATCCTTTACAAGCAGTGTCGCTGGAGTAACTTATTCTTGGACTAATACAAATACAGCTATAGGATTAGCAGCAAGCGGTACAAGTAATACACCATCATTTATTGCAACAAATTCTGGCACAACTTCCATTACTTCTATTATTACAGTAACGCCTTCAATTGGTGCTTGTTTAGGAACTCCTAAATCTTATACAATAACTATAAATCCTAATCCAACAGTAACTGTTGCTGTAACAAATTCAGTTATTTGCCAAGGAAATAACACTACATTAACTGCTAATGGTGCTTCAACTTATACATGGACTGGAGGTGTATCAAACGGTATTGCATTTTCCCCTACGGTTACAGGTACTTATTCAGTTACTGCTACTTCTGCTTTAGGTTGCACTAACACTGCCGTTAAATCAATTACGGTTAGTCCTACGCCAACAGTTACATCAAGTGCTACTAATTCTATAATTTGTATTGGTAATTCAGTAACATTATCTGGAGGTGGCGCTTCAACCTATACTTGGTCGGGTGGAGTAACGAACGGAGTTGCATTTTCGCCTACTGTAACTGGATCCTATACAGTTACAGGAACCTCCGTTGCTGGGTGTACCAATACAGCAATCATATCTGTTACAGTTAATCCTAAGCCAACTATTTCAGCAAGTGCTACCAATTCTATAATTTGTATTGGTAATTCAACTACCTTAAATGGCAGTGGAGCTTCAATGTATACATGGAGTGGGGGCGTAACTAACGGAACGGCATTTTCTCCAACAATAACCACCACCTATACAGTTACAGGAACCTCAGCTGCTGGTTGTACAAATACAGCTGTACAAACAATTACAGTAAATGCATTACCTGTAATTACAGTTAAT
>JANXRU010000337.1 GCA_025356715.1 Bacteroidota bacterium | reverse complement strand
GCAAAGTGCTGAAGAACATTATTTGGCGGCAGTTAATTTGAAACCAACAAGTAAGGAAACATTCTTTAATGTGTTATATAATTTAGGAGCACTTCATTATAATCATGGGGTTGTGTTATACACTAAGTCAATGGTAAAGGCGACTCTTGTTGATCTTGTTAAAAAACAGAAGGAATATGAGCTAAAGAGTGGAGAATATTACAAAAAAGCTATTCCTTATTTTGAACAAGCTTTAGCATTAAAAACTGATGATACGACTACCTTATCCGCCCTTCGTAAGCTTTATTATTTGACAGGTAATGAAGCGAAGGGAAATGAAATGAATGCTAAGCTGAAGGGGATTAAATAAGACTCACTCAAATTATGTTCTTTTTTCCTTGACGAAAAAATAACCAATTACGCCTTGTCGTGAGAAGCACGGACGCCAACCGAACAATTACCAAGTTAGTGGCAATTTGATGAAAAAAATATACATATTGACAATATTTAGTGTCATTTTTAGTTGCTGTGACACTAAAAATGTAACCACAGTTGAAAATGTGCGAGACCTAAATAAAGAAATTGCTAAAAACATAACAATACAAGTAGACAGTTTTGATCTTTTAGTTTTAAAGCAATCTGTAAGAGAAATTTGCAGTACTAATATAGACGATCAACCAACTATAGACTATAGTAAAGATTTTAATCCTGATATAGACTCTAACTATTTCAAAGAAATTGTAACCAATGAAAATGGACATAAGCCTGTAATCTTTTTTAACCGACAGAAAAACAATACTTACTTAGACTCTACAATTCGAACATTCAATTTTGTGAATAAAAATTCAAAAATCATAGAATTCACAATCGGAGGCCGAATTATAAACAAAGACACAGTAAGCATTTCTGATTTTTTTCTATATGACACGTCGCTATATCAAACAACTAGAATTTATACATTGTCAAATAATGTTTGGACATCAAGAGTAATTAAGCAAGGAAAAGTTGAACTTAGACGAGCAAACAGCCACTAATAGCACCTCAAAAACGGTATGCGATAGTTTGTATGCAAGTGTATTAAACTAATTATGAATGTATACTTGCATTCATTTTAATTCTTCTTACTCAAAACCATTATTAATAAAGTAATGTAATATGTTTGAGGTAGCCCTATAAAAATAGTAATTTGAGAACCCTGAATTCAGAATCGAAATCATTTACGGTAAAAAAATCATTGAAATAAAGAAGTAAAACAACTATTTAGAATTTAGAACGTAATCTAGATTTGCGACGTTTCGGAGCAAAAAATCTACCTACAGTAATTTGTATACCCATATAAGCATCCTTATCCTTACTATTTCCTCTCTGAGCATTTAAGCCATCTCCAGCGGGTAATGTTGCTCCTGGAATAGTTCCTAAATTTGGATCAGCCATTTGAGCAGATATTGGGCCATATGTATCATTTAAGGTTGCATTATCATAATAAACAGTACTACAATCATCAATATAGTCGGTAAAAGTTTTTCGGTAATTAAACTCAATACCAACGCACCATTGTTTACTTAATATCATTCGGTAGGCAATCCCCATTGGAATAGAGATGGCAAAATTACTGTATTGTTTTGCGCCATCAGGTAATCCTTGTCCCTCTGTGTGTAAAGGACGTAAAGGAACATAATCCCCAACTTTATTCATCCCTTTTGGATTAAAATAAAATGCACCTATACCAACAAAGCCAATTAATTCCCATGATCTAGATTTATGTCGGCGGCTAATGGTTCTTTTGATCCCATAGCGATGCCCAATTTTGTTAGAAAATAAAGAGAATTCAGCCCGAGTTGCTAATTCAAAAATATTGGATTTGAAATTTAAGTTTCGATTTTGTCGAAATGGCTCAGTTGTTAACTTATCATCACCAGCAACTACCAAATAATTAAAACTAGTATGCCAATTAAAGAATTTAGCAAATTTGTAACGAAAAGCTAAACTAATAGCTGGCCGCGTTAAAACGAATTCTAAATCTACTGGACTTTTCGTTGTTCCAACCTTATCTAATCCGCCTAAATCGCCTAAAAATTCAGCAACACCAGCCTGTATTATAATTTCTTTTCGATACTTTTTCCAGTCAGAGGCTCTAGCAAAGCTTTGAGAAAATATATTTTGTACAAAAATTGTAGAAAATAATAGAAATGAGAATATATGTCGATTTTTAATCAAAAATTTTTTTTACAAAAATAATAAATTTCGTTAAAAGTACTAATATTATGAAGTGTTTTTTAGAATTTATATTGCTAAAATGTTAAATAACATGCTTTTAGCTGACTTTTAATTTATTTTTTACCCAAAATCTTCATTAGTGTAATAGAGTTTATAAAATTTAAGTCCTTTTTCTTCGTCATAACCTTTTTCAACAAAATCGTGACGACCATGAACATAAATATGGAAGTTTTTATCCAACTTCACCACGCTTTTCATGAATTTTTGATTTTTCTTAACAGCAGTTGGCGATATTTCAAAATCATCAATGGCAGTTAAATCCATTTTATCATTATATGTTTGCCGATAATCCCTAAAAGCTTCCTGCAATTCTGGTTGAGGTAAAATTTCTTTTTCAAATTCTTTAATATTGAAATTGTCTTTTTCTTTAAAAAAACTGGTGCTTTTATTCAACATCATCATTTGATCTTGTTTGGTCACATTGTTATTTTCAGTCAAAACTTCCTCACAAAACCCTTTACAAGTATCAATAAAATTTGAGGTATGAAAATAAGCGTTCTCTTTGAGTTTCGTGTTTAAAAAATCCTCCACCCAATAAAATGCACAATCAGCTATTTTATTATTAGTATCAATAATACTAATCTTGTAGCCTTTTTCACCTTCTGTATTAAAAATAAGACAGCCTTTATCTAATTTGTTAATATTAATTCCGTTATCGCACTCTATATCAAAATTATCCATGTGTTGAAAAACTTTTAAATAGGTGTCTTTATTTTCCGTTTTAAATAAGCCAATGGCATCACAAATAACCCCATCTACATTACAATCTTTAAAGTAGCAAGTATAAAACTCGCCCCCTTTAATTTTTGGGTGCATCGACTGATTATACAGATGTTCTGCTATATGTTTACCACTTTCAATAAAGGTGCTTTGTGATTTAAAAATATCAGTGGCATAACTTTGCACATCATGAAAATGCATTTCGTTTTTCGATTTAAACTGATAATAAATATCTGTTTTAAAAGGAGCCGTTAAATAACGCATAACAGTATCCTTTAAAAAATCGTCTTTAATTTGAATGGTTTTATCGCTAAGCGTTAAGTCTTCTCCTAAACCTTTATTACCAACATAATGTATCACAAAATGTGTTAATTCCGAACGTGTAAAATCTATCATGGCACAAAATTGGGTTGTAAAAATGAGCTATAAATATAGTTGTTTAGCAAAGCTTGCAATTAACAAACTTTAAACAAAAAAGATTTATTATGTTACTAACGGATATTTTTCGTTATAACAAATACACCCACTCTAAATAAAAACAATAAATTTGTTTATTATGCAAAAGAAAATCGTAGCTCCTTTATTCATAGCCTTATTTTTAGGCTTGTGTTCATTTACTGTTTATCAATTCGGTAAAAATCAGATTTTATTAGATATGTTGATGTCTTCTTTAAATCAGGCACACTACAGTCCTTTAAAGATTGACGATGAATTTAGTGAAAAGGCATTTACATTATATTTAAAGCGTTTGGATAATAACAAGAAATTTTTATTGCAATCAGATGTTGATGCTTTAGCTAAATTTCGTAAAAATATTGATGATGAAATTACTAATGGAACCTTTGAGTTTTATAATTTATCAACTGCTTTAATAAATAAGCGTATTCAAGAAAAGGAAAGTTGGACTAAGGAACTATTGGATAAACCACTTGATTTTACGACTGATGACGAATACGAGATTGATGGAGATAAAACAAAATTTGTTTCTACTGAAGTTGAATTAAAAACAGAGTGGAAAAAAATGTTGAAATATCAAGTGCTATCTCGTTTAGATGAATTACTAACTAATCAAGAGAAAGCAAAGGAAAAAAAAGATTCAGTATTCGTTGAAAAAACGTATGATAGTTTAGAAGTTGATGCTCGCCGTAAGACATTAAAGGCAAATTCGGATTGGTTTAAACGTTTAAATAAAATTACAGCAAAAGATAGATTTTCTACTTATGTAAACACGATTACTGGGTTATATGATCCGCATACAGAATATTTTGCACCAAAGGATAAAAAGAAATTTGATCAAAGTATGAGCGGACAGTTTGAAGGAATTGGTGCTCGTTTGCAATCTAAAGATGGAATTTTAAAAGTGTCAGAAGTTATTGTTGGTTCTCCATCCTTTAAACAAGGGGAACTTAAAGCTGGAGATGAAATTCATAAAGTAGCTCAAGGAAAGAACGAGGCGGTTGATATTACTAACATGGATATGGATGATGCCATAGAACTTATTAAAGGAAAAAAGGGAACAGAAGTACGACTAACTGTAAAAAAACCAGATGGGGCTTTTCAAATTATTCCCATTATTAGAGATGTGATTGAGATGGAAGAGACTTATGCTAAATCTGCTATTATTACTAATAAAAAGAAAATAGGCTACATTTATTTACCTATGTTTTATGCTGATTTTACGCGTAATGGTGCTCACCGTTGTTCGGCTGATATGAAAAAAGAAATTGAAAAATTAAAGGCTCAAGGAGTAGAAGGAATTGTAATTGACTTAAGAGATAATGGTGGTGGCTCTTTGCAAGAAGTTGTTGAAATGGCAGGCTTATTTATTCCGAAAGGACCAGTAGTGCAAGTAAAAAGCAAAGCTGGTTCTATTAATGTAATGGAAGACAAAAATTCAGAGGTTGTTTGGGATGGACCATTAGCTATTATGGTTAATCATGGGAGCGCTTCAGCTTCAGAAATTTTAGCGGCTGCAATACAAGATTATAAACGCGGTATTATCATTGGAACGCAAAGTTTTGGTAAAGGCACTGTGCAATCTTTTCTTGATTTAGATCAATATTTATTACCACAGTTTGATACGATTCGTCCATTAGGTTCGGTGAAAATAACGATGCAAAAATTTTACCGTATTAATGGTGGCGCTACACAATTAAAAGGAGTAATGCCTGATGTTGTATTACCTGATCCTTATGCTTTGCTTGATATAGGCGAAAAAGATTTAGATTATCCTATGCCATGGGATGAAATCGCTAAAGCTACTTATGGCGAATACAAAATTATCAACTATGAAAAAGCTAAAAAAGGCAGTGCTGAGCGATTGAAAACAAATGCCGCGTTTAAATTGATAGAAGCAGAGGCAAAGGAAATTAAAGCTAAAAAAGATGATACTAAATATAGTTTAAAGCTTGGAAAATATAGAGCAGAACAAAAAGAAATGCGCGCTCAGAATAAAAAATATGACGCTTTAAAAACTGACATAACTGGCTTCAATGCTGAATTAACAAGTGTTGATAGTGATGCGATGAAATCTGATACTACAAAATTAAATAAAGAAATTAAGTGGACAAAAAACATTCGAAAAGATAATTACATTTTTGAAGTAACGAATGTAATGAACGACATGAAGTAAAATAAGTGAAAGATTTCTTAAACCAAATCCTTCACTAAAATATTTCCTTTAGATGTGTTTAATACATCATCCATGTCACGCATCAGTCTATTAATGTTTTCAAGCTCATTATTGTTTTCAATAGGTAATGAATTCACTCCTTTTTCATCTAATTTATCTATAATAAATTTAACTGTTAATTTACTATCAGATATACCTGGTTGATAACCAATCTCTTTATCAGCTAACATTTTAACTTCATTAAAGACGCCAGTTTCTGTAAATTCATTAATAATAACTCTTGCTAGGCGTATTGGTAAATCTAATTTGTGAGCAATTTGCATCGCGGTTTGAGCAGGTAGTCCTTCGTTGAAATTTTTCACAACACAATTAGCAATCATTAAGGCAATAACTCGTTTATAGCGATCACTGATGTTATTAATATCGTTTTCTAATTCGTAATGATCTACATTTTGGTTAGCGAATGCTAATTCTGCGCCAAATAAAACAATAAACCAGGAGTATTGAACCCAAACTAAAAATAATGGCAAGGCAGCAAAACTTCCGTAAATTTTATTATAAGAAACAACTCCTATTTGAGATGAAATATATGCCCACTCTAATACTTCGAAGAGGATTGCAGCAATTAAACCTCCCAAAGCAGCAGCCTTAAAATTCACCTTTGTATTTGGTAATACGAGATATAAAAAAGTGAACATACCCCAAATTAAAGCAAATGCAAAAAATTTGAGTAGCAAAAATTCCATGGAGCTCAAAGCTGAAATGTTAGAGAAAACAGAGTCCATGCCTGTTTTAATACTAATTGTTAACGCACCAGATAAAATAATAAAAATAGGCGCAATTAACATGATAGATAAGTAATCTGTTACTTTACGAATAAATGTTCTGTCTTTTTTTATCTCCCAAATTTCATTAAAGCTGTTTTCTATACTCCCTAATAATTTCATAACAGACCACAATAACAATACTACTCCAACACCGGCTATAAGTCCGCCTTGAGTATTGGCTAGCATTTTATTAGCATAAACAAAAGCTTGTTCTAATACCTCTTTTTGTCCGCTAAAATCGTTAAGTAGTTGTTGTTGCAAATTTTCTTGAAATCCAAACCCTTTAGCAATTGCAAAAACTAAGGCAATTACTGGAACAATAGAAAATAAAGTATAATATGTTAAAGCAGTTGCTTTTAACATACATTTATTTTCGTTAAACCCTTTAATAGCTAGCGTGAAAATGCGAAGTTGTTTTAATAAAAAACTGTGTTTTTTATTTAATTTATCTAATCTAATATGCCAAAGCTTATAGTTTAAAAAGTGAGTAACGCGTTTAAATAGGGTAATTACATTTGCCATAAGCAGTAAAAATAAGAATTTTTTCGAATAGCATTTCAGATTCAAGAACTAATGAATTATTTCAAATGCAATAAATTTAAAAATACACTGTTACTTTTTTCAAATAAATAGGTTATAACTATAAACCCAGTAAAACCAAAAGTGATATGCAAACAATATTTACGTTAACTTCTAAACCTATAAATTATGAAACACGTAAAACAATCTCGTTTGCTTTTAGTAGCAATTTGCATGTATGTATGCTCTAACCAAGTAATAGCTCAATATAATAATGATCATCGGTATTACATAGAGCTAGGATATGCTGGCGGAACACAGTTTCCAAGTTCCGCATCTGTTGGGGTTTATGGTGGAGCAGGATTTTTCTTTAAAGCTTTTAATAAACCAGCATCTATTGATTTCAGAGCAAAAGAATTATATGTAACAAATCCTCAGCAAGAAGCTACACTTATTACTTTAACATACCGAATGACTTTGGTTAAAGGTTTGTTTTTAGGTATTGGTGGTGCTCACGGGCACCAAATAATGATGGGTGACTTTATGGATGAGCCTACTTCGGCTTTAGCAGGCAGCAATGAACATATCATGCATGGTACTGGTTTCAATGCTGAAGTTGGGTATAATTTTAATCCATTTTTAAAAAGAATTTACCCCAATTTATTGGTTTCTTACACGCAAGTAATGGGGCATCATCAAAATTTCCCAAATTTAACCATCAGCGCTGGCTTTAGAATTGGTATAAAAAAGATGAGCTAGGAGGCTTCTAAAAATTAGATTTTTATAGGCGAATAATAAATTAAAAACGTAGCTGACGCCTGACCTGTGAGGTTTTTAATTTTGAAGTTCAACAACAAAAAAGCAATTTTTAGAGGTACACTTAAATCATTGTTGATTGTTTTTGTATATTTTAGTTTTGATTTTAAAAAATGGATAAGTATCTTTGTTTAAAATTAATCTAAATAAGGAGTATGATTTCTGTATTAATAGCTGATAAGAACTATCTAAGTCGTTTAGGGCTTTTTACCTTATTAAATGGAGCAATTAATTTTGAGGCAGATTATACTGACGAAGAGGATTTTGATAATTTAGTATCTGTAATTAAGCATAATAAGCCAAAAATTTTGGTACTCGATTTTCAATCACTTAATTATTCAATTTCACAAATTTCTAGTTTATTAAAAACCTTCAAACGCCTTCAAATATTGGCTATTACTGATTTTTTAACTAGACAGGAAATGCAGTCGGCTTTGGATGCAGGTGTTAGAAGTTATTTATTAAAGGAATGTGATAAGGAAGAAATTTTAGATGCTTTACATGCTACTTATAATGGAGAGCGTTTTTTATGTGGACGAGTAGTGCATTATTTGACTCAAACAGATGAACAATTATTTGTTACTCCTACAGAAAAGGTTTCTTGCCAAGGTTTAGGGATAACGGATAGGGAATTAGATGTGATTCGTTTAATTTCTGAAGGGTTATCAAATAAGCTAATTGCAGATAAATTGGAATTAAGTACACATACTGTTAATACGCATCGCAAAAATATTATGTCTAAACTTAATATCCCTAATACCGCTGGTATTGTGATGTTTGCGGTTAAAAATAAATTACTTGTGGCTTAATTTTATGAAAACTGATTTAGAATTAAGCGATTATTTCATCATATTATTTATTGCTTCTATTTTTGGCTTAGGAATTTATACTATTGTCAAATTTATGAGAAGTAAAGATTAAATAGTTTTTATCATAGTTTTTTCTTTCTCTATCCTTTTAAACTCAAATACTTAACTATCTTTGTTAGCTATTATTTAGCTTATGCAAGAACAAATTTTAATTCTCGATTTCGGATCTCAATTCACTCAATTAATCGCTCGTCGTTTGCGTGAATTAAACGTGTATTGTGAGATACACCCTTACAATAAAATACCAGAAATAACATCTGACATAAAAGGAGTTATTTTATCAGGAAGCCCACATAGTGTGAGGCAAGAAAATCCTCTGAATCCAAATTTAGGAAACATAAAAGGGAAATTACCTTTGTTGGGTATTTGTTACGGCGCTCAATTATTAGCGCATTTTTATGGTGGAGAAGTAGGGAAATCTAATTCTCGCGAATATGGCAGAGCAAACTTGAGTTTTGTAGAAGATAATAATCCTCTGTTTAAAAACATCAGTAACGAATCTCAAGTATGGATGAGTCATGCCGATACTATTTTGAAAGTTCCTGAAAATTATAATATCATTGCTAGTACTCATGATGTGAAAGTAGCTGGTTTTGCTATTAATAACGAGCAAACTTGGGGAATTCAATTTCATCCAGAAGTATTTCATTCGACTGAAGGTGCTGTATTATTGCAGAATTTTGTGAAGGGAATTTGTGGATGTAAGGGAAGTTGGACTTCTGCTTCATTTATTGATACAACGGTTGCAGAATTAAAACAAAAAGTTGGTAATGATAAAGTCATTCTTGGCTTATCAGGCGGTGTAGATAGTTCTGTTGCAGCGGTTTTACTGCATAAAGCGATTGGCGCAAACTTACATTGCATTTTTGTAGATAATGGTTTGTTGCGTAAAAACGAATTTGAATCTGTATTAGAATCCTACAAAGGAATGGGATTAAACGTAAAAGGTGTAAATGCTAAACAGCGGTTTTATGATGCTTTGAAAAATGTATCAGATCCCGAAACTAAGCGAAAGGCCATTGGTAAAGCGTTTGTAGACGTATTTGATGATGAATCTAAATTAGTAACTGATGCTAAATGGTTAGGGCAAGGAACCATTTATCCTGATGTTATTGAAAGTCTTTCAGTAAACGGCCCGTCGGCAACTATCAAATCTCATCATAATGTAGGCGGTTTACCGGATTACATGAAGCTGAGTGTAGTGGAGCCTTTACGAAGTTTGTTTAAAGACGAAGTTCGCAGAGTTGGGACTGCCTTAGGAATTGATAAAGCATTGATTGGCCGTCATCCTTTTCCTGGACCAGGTT
>JANXRU010000283.1 GCA_025356715.1 Bacteroidota bacterium | reverse complement strand
TTTGATTTAAAAAACGACTACCATAAACAATATCACATTCTCGTTTTAATACAGGATCTATTAGTTTAATATAATCATTAGGATCAAGTTCTAAATCTGTATCTTGTCTCTTATCCCTACAAAAATATTCAGCTCATAAATCATGAAATAAATAAAGGTAAGGGCGGAGCGATTCATACTGGTATTAAATACGCTACAGGCGATTACGTTATTATACAAGATGCAGATTTAGAACTTGATCCTAATGATTATATTAAACTAATAGATCCTGTATTAAAACGAGAATGTGATATTGTTTATGGTAGTCGTTTTTTAAATCAAAAAAAACAAGGCTTATCGTTAAGTAATTTAGCTAATAATTTTTTGACTTGGTTAAGTAATTTTATTTTTCAAATTCAAATTACCGACATGGAAACTTGCTATAAATTAGTTCCCACTTCTGTCTTTCAATCACTTGTATTAAAAGAGCAACGTTTTGGATTTGAGCCTGAAATAACCGCCAAATTAGCTAAAATTAAATCATTGAAGTGGAAAGAGGTTCCTATAACATACATTCCTCGTTCAAATATAGAAGGAAAAAAAATAGGTTGGAAAGATGGCTTTAGAGCAATTTATTGCATATTAAAGTATGGCCTTTTCAAATCAAATTAACCAAGATTGTCTAGCATCTCTCCACAAATAAATTCGGCGGCCTTGCCATCTCCATATAATTTTGGGAATAGCATCGTTTTTTTACTTGTAAGAGATTGAAAGGCATCAATAATTTTTTGTTCGTTTGCGTCTGTAATAATTGCTGTGCCACACTCTACTAATTCAACCCATTCTGTTTCAGGACGAAGAATAACGCAAGGTTTTTCAAAATAGAAAGCTTCTTTTTGTACGCCACCACTGTCTGTCATCACAATCTCACAGTTTTTTTCCAAGGCAATCATTTCTAAAAAAGAAACAGGTTCAATGATTTTAAAATGCTTACTCGCTTTAATTTTAGCATGTAATTCTGACTCTAAATTAAAATCTAATAATTTGGCTGTACGTGGATGTAAGGGTAATAATACATCTAATTGATTTGCTTCAGAAATTTTATATAAGGCATTAAACAAAGCATTCAGTCGTAAAGGTTCGTCCGTATTATTGTTTCGGTGTATGGTTGCTAAAATGAATTTATTTTTTTCTAATTTATTTTTAGTAATAATGGTTGTTTTGGTTTCAGCAACTTTACTAAAATATAAACTGTTATCAAACATTACATCTCCGCTATGGTATATTTTAGGGTTATTAGCAGAGTATGGCTTTGCATTAGTTGTTTTAAAACCTTCGTTTACTAAGTTAGAAAAACCTGTTTTTGTTGGCGAAAATAATAAGGTAGAAACATGATCGCACATAATACGATTTACTTCTTCTGGCATTGCTTTATTAAAAGAACGTAATCCTGCTTCAATATGAATAACAGGAATGTGAATTTTGCTGGCAGCAATAGCGCCTGCTAACGTTGAGTTAGTATCGCCATATAAGACGATGGCTTGTGGTTTTTCTTGTACTAAAATTTCTTCAATGCCAGAAATCATAGTAGCTGTTTGTTTTCCGTGACTTCCGCTCCCGACATTCAAATTATAATTTGGTGCAGGAATTCCTAATTCATCAAAAAACACTTGGCTCATATTTTCATCGTAATGTTGACCAGTGTGTACAATGATTTCTTTGATTGAATTTGAAAATTTATTTTTAATTGCTCTGCTTAATGCCGCAGCTTTTATAATTTGAGGCCTTGCGCCAATAACGGTTACTATCTTAATCATCTGTAATTACCTTTAATTATCTTTAAAACATATATATCACTCATCAGCCCTTACAACTTACTTCTTACATTATTCCTTCATCTGCAAAACTTAAATAAGTTTGATCACCAAAAATTAAATGATCCTGAATAACCATATCTAATAGCTTTGCAGCCTCTTTTGCTTTTTTAGTAATTGTTATATCTTCCTGGCTTGGGTTTAAATTTCCTGATGGATGATTGTGAGCTAATATAATACTGCTTGCCAAACATTCAATAGCGGGTTTTAAAATAAGCCTTATATCCACTACAGTTCCACTAACACCGCCTTTGCTGATGCATTCTGTTTTTATCACATTATTATTTCTGCTTAAATAAATCACCCAAAATTCTTCATGAGGCAAATCACTTAATTTTGATTTTAAAAAGGCATATGCCGATTGAGATGAATTTATCTTGGTTTTTTCTTCTATACCAATATCAGTTCTCCTTCTCCCAATTTCCAGAGCGGCTAATATGGTAACAGCCTTCGCTTCTCCAACGCCTTTATATTTTTTTAAATCGTTAAGTTGTAATTTAGCTAATTGATTAATAGAATTTTGATTGCTATTTAAAATCCGTTGTGCTAATTGGATGGCCGTTTCTTCCCTGTTTCCAGAGGATAGCAGTATTGCTAATAATTCTGCATCAGTAAGTGTTTGCCTTCCTTTAGTTACTAACTTTTCTCTGGGCCGATCATCTTCAGCTAAAGTCTTTATTGTTAATCGTATATGTTCTGATTTTTCCAACTGAAGTAAAAATAAGGCTTTTAAATATATTTTAAAATAATACTTTTGTATTCATGTCCTTTTCTTCATCTCTCCAAATACTTAAACACAAAGAATTTAGATATTTTGTATTCGCTCGTTTTTTTTTAACGTTAGCCATACAAATGCAAATGAGCACCATCAATTTACAAATTTATTATGAGCATAGTAAGGAAGAGCTTATATTGGGTATGATAGGCCTAACAGAGGCTTTGCCATTTATTGCTACATCCTTTTTTTCTGGTTATTTAGCTGATATTATTAATCGAAAGAAAATTTTATTGGTAGGTTGTATTGCTTTATTTATTGGTTCTTTATTCCTATTAGGCTTTAGTAGTTCTTTATTTACATGGTTACATAGTTTTGGAATGTATCCATTATTTGGCGTCGTATTTATTTTTGGAATTATTCGTTCGTTTTTAGCGGTGAGTACACACCCTTTTATGAGTCAAATTATTCCACGAGAATTGTATACGCAATCAGCCACATGGAATAGTACGGCTTGGCATATAGGGTCCATTTTAGGGCCTGTTATTGCTGGTATTTTATATGGCTATAATCATGCGTTTCATGCTGATTGGTGCTATGCGATAACGTGCATCTTGTTTTTATGTGCCTTATTTTGTTTTGTATTAATTAAATCTAAACCAATTCCTACTAAATTAAAAAATGAACCTTTTATTGAAAGTATGAGTGTAGGTGTGAAATTTGTATTTAAAAATAAATTGGTTTTAAGTGCGCTTTCCCTTGATTTATTTGCTGTTTTGTTTGGAGGTGCAGTGGCGCTTATTCCAGCATTTACAGATAAAATACTGCATCTGGGACCCGAAGCGTATGGTTTATTAAGAACAGCCCCAGCAGTTGGTGCTGTATTAATGGCATTTTATTTGGCTGTAAAAGAGCCAACGAAACACGCAGGTAAAAGTTTATTGTTTGGCGTTGCCGCCTTTGGGTTATTTACAATTTTATTTGCATTGTCAACTAATTATTGGGTTGCCTTCGCGATGTTATTATTTACAGGTGCTTTCGATAATATCAGTGTGGTTATTCGTCATAGTATTTTACAATTATCTACACCTGACGAAATGCGTGGACGAGTAGCGGCTGTTAATAGCATATTTATAGGAAGTAGTAACGAAATTGGTGCTTTTGAATCCGGTGTAGCAGCTCGATTAATGGGTTTAATTCCATCTATTGCTTTTGGAGGAGTGATGACAATATTAGTAGTTCTTGGTGTACATAAATTAAATCCAGATTTAAAAAATTTGGATTTAACCAAATTAGAGTAATCTATTTCCAAAAATCAAAATAGTTAAACCATTGATAGGG
>JANXRU010000228.1 GCA_025356715.1 Bacteroidota bacterium | reverse complement strand
ATTGATGTTGTAACAAAATTGACCATCAACAATATGAATAGAGTTTGCAGAATATTCAGTATCTAAATTTAAGCTGTAGATTAACCGTTTATTGCTGAGATTCAAATCGTTATCAACAGTTTTTTTAACAATCAAAAATCCATTTTCTTTAACTTGAGAAGCAAATTGTGTGTAGGTTTTTAACATGGCATCCGCTGTATCATAAATATCCAAATGATCAGCGTCAACACTTGTAATCACTGTGATATAAGGGTGTAACGTTAAAAATGATCGGTCATATTCATCTGCCTCTACAACCACATAAACATCTTTGTTAGTAGCGTCGCCTAACAATAAATTAGTATTATAATTTTGCGAGATACCTCCTAAAAATGCAAAACAATCAATTCCAGCAGTTTTTAAAATATGTGTAACTAGCGTAGTGGTGGTTGTTTTTCCATGCGTACCTGCAATAGCAATTGTTTTAAACTGTTTTGTTATTTCTCCCAATACCCAGGCTCGTTTTTGAAGATTGTAATGATTGTTTTGTGCAAATAAAAATTCTTTGAAATTTTTTGGAACGGCAGGCGTATAAATAACTAAAATGTCTTCTTTTTTATATTTTGAAAATAAACTACTTACAAAAGATTCATCTTCTTGGTAGTGTATATGAATGCCTTCTAATTGTAGTTGTTTGGTTAAAGTGGTTTCTGTTTTGTCATAGCCAATCACTATTTTTTCGTAATGATTGAAATAACGGGCTAAGGCACTCATTCCAATGCCACCAACTCCTAGGAAATAATATAGTTTATAATCGAGAATATTCATGTTACAATGTGTAGTTGGCTAATTTTAAAACTTCGTTCGCAATAATACTTGTAGAATTTGGCCTTGCAAGTGCCCCACAATTAATACTTATTTCATGTAACAAAGCATCATTATTAATTAATGCTAAAACTTCTTTAATCAATTCGCTTTTTGCTTCACTATCTTTAATTAAAACAGCTGCTTTTTTATTGACTAAAGACATCGCGTTTTTTGTTTGATGATCTTCGGCCGCTGTTGGAAGTGGTACTAAAATACTAGGCTTTTGAACGATGCATAATTCTGAAATAGCACCAGCACCTGCTCTTGAAATAACAACATCTGATAGGATGTATGCCAAATCCATGCGCGTTATAAAATCGACGGCCTTAATGTTTTTTGATTCATATGGTGTAGTTAGTTGTTTTGCTGTTTCGTAATAGGTTTTACCAGTTTGCCAAATTAATTGAATATCGTGTTCTGCTAATATTGATAGCCCATCTCCCATTGCTTCGTTAATGCCTTTAGCACCTAGACTTCCTCCAACTACTAAAATTGTTTTTTTAGTTTTATCTAATTTAAAAAATTTATAAGCTTCGCCTCTTGTCGCTGTGATATTTAAAATATCCTGTCTAACAGGATTGCCAGTAAGAATAATTTTTTCTTTAGGAAAAAAAGCTTCCATTCCTTCATAAGCCACACATATTTTACTGGCTTTTTTAGAAAGTATTTTATTAGTAATTCCAGCATAAGAATTTTGTTCTTGTAATAAAGCAGGAATGCCTTTGGATGTTGCTGCTTTTAATAATGGCCCAGAAGCATAACCACCTGTTCCAACAACGACATCAGGTTTGAATTCAGAAACTATTTTTCGGGTTTTTAAAAGACTTTGTATTATTAAAAATGGCAATTTAAGATTTGATAAGGTAAATTTTCTTTGTAAGCCAGCTATTGGCACGCCTATAATTTTGTAGCCTGCGGCAGGAACTTTTTCCATTTCCATTTTACCTAAAGCGCCAACAAATAATATCTCGGCATGAGGAACTATTTTTTTATTTCATTAGCAATTGCCACAGCAGGGAATATATGCCCACCTGTGCCACCTCCGCTTAATATGATTTTTAATGGTTTCATGACTTCACCCCCAACCCCTCTCCAAAGGAGAGGGGAGTAGGAAATTATTTTTTTATTGTGTTATAACTTCTTGTTCTTTAATACTTGTATCTTCATTAGAACGACTAACACTTAATATGATGCCGATAGCAATACAGGTAAACCAAATAGAGGTTCCTCCCATACTTACTAACGGTAATGGCTGACCTGTTACAGGAAATAAGTTTACAGCAACCGCCATATTAATTAATGCTTGAAATACTAAACTAAAACTTAAGCCGATAGCCATTAACCCTCCAAATGATTTTTCAGAATCTCTTAAAATTCGTATGCCTCTAAATAATAAAATCATGTATAAAAACAACATGCCAAAGCCTGTAAACAACCCATATTCTTCAATAATAATGGCATATATAAAATCGGACGAGGCTTGCGGTAAAAAGGCGCGCTGTGTGCTATTACCAGGTCCTTTGCCAATAATGCCCCCTGTGGCAATGGCAATTTTAGCCTGTTCGCTTTGGTAATTGTTTTTAGCATCACCTTTACTGAAATTTTCTATACGAGCTTTCCAAGTTTGACCACGAGAAATTAAATCGGGAAATTGATAAATAATTATCCCTAATAGTAATGCAAATCCCATACAGGCTCCTAAAATATAACCAATGAATTTTATTTTTACTTGACCAACAAACATTAAGAATAAACAGTTTAAAAATAGCAAAGCTGCTGTAGAAAAATTTGCTGGAAATATTAATAGGCAAATTACGCCAATAGGTAAAAGCAAATATTTAAACAATGATTTGAAATCTTCAAGTTGTCCTTGTCTAATTGTAAGTGTACGTGCCACAAAAATTAATAAAATAATTTTAGCCACATCAGACGATTGAAATGTTAACCCTAACCCTGGAATTTCAACCCATCTGCTGGCTTCGCCGGCACTTACCCCTTTTAGTAAAGTAAAAAGTAATAATGGAATGACTAAAATAATACCTATTTGTGCTACCCTAGAAAATATGGTATACTTTAATTTATGAATTACATACATAATTAAAATACCTCCACAAATAGTAATCGCATGTTTTATCAAATAGGACTCTGTGTTGCCTTGCTTGTATTTATGTGCTAATGTAACAACCGAACTATACACAACCAAAATAGATAATAAAGACAACAAAAAAACGATTGTCCAGATAACCCTATCTCCTTTTAAATATGCGAATAGTTTCATTAACGCTGTGTGTTATTGATTAAACATTTATGATAATGGATTTAAGACACCTTTTATCTTCTGTCATTTATCTGTAATCTATTTTTTTAAAACGAGTTCTTTAAACTTATCTCCGCGATTTTTATAATTATCAAAAGCATCGTAGCTTGGGCAAGCTGGCGAAAATAACACCACTTGATTTTTGATGGCTCTGTCTTTTGAGAATTTTACCGACGTTTCCAAATTATCTAATAACACAATCATCACATGTTTATTAAATATGTTTTTAATTTCCGGAAAACGACGACCATAATAAATAACGGTTTTGATGTTATAGTAATTTACGTTTGTAAACCACGAGTAATCTGTTTTCAAATCATCTCCTCCTAATATCAAAATAATTTCCGTATCAATAGAATTAATACTTTCAACAGTTTGTTTTGCGTTAGTCGCTTTTGAATCGTTGATATAAGTAACTTCATTGATGTTGGTTACAAATTCAAAACTATGATCCGTATCGCGATTAATAGCAAATGTTTTCGATTTAAGTTCAGTTTTCATCTTAGGTTTAATTAATTTGTTATAATCCTCTTACCGCAGATTTAAATTGAACGCCTCTATCTTCGTAATTTTGAAACATGTCAAAACTTGCACAAGCAGGAGATAATAATACAACATCGCCTTTACTTGCTAATTTATATGACATAGCTACTGCTTCCCCAGCAGAACTAGCTTCAACAATATTCTCAACAGTGCCTTTAAATGCTTTAATGATTTTTTTATTATCTACACCTAAACAAACAATTGCTTTTACTTTTTCTTTTACTAAGTCTACTAATTCTTCGTAGTTGTTTCCTTTATCTTGTCCACCAAGGATTAATACAGTTGGCTTTTGCATGCTTTCTAAAGCATACCATGTAGAGTTTACATTAGTTGCTTTTGAATCATTAATAAATTCGATGCCGTTAATAGAGGCAACAAATTCAAGTCGGTGTTCTGCATTTTCAAAATCTTCTAAGCTTTCACGGATAATGTCTTTTCTGATATCTACAATACGAGCAGCTAGAGAGGCTGCCATAGAATTGTAAACATTGTGTTTGCCTGCTAAGGCCAATTGTTCAATTGTCATGGTTAAGGGTTTAGGGTTATTATTATAATTAAGGGTTATTTCATTTTCTTTTAAAAAAGCACCATTTTCTTCTATCGTTTTTTTAATACTGAAAGGAATTAATTGCGCGTCAATGGCTTGATGCTTCATAAACTCTTGCATTACTTTATCATCAGCACAATATATGAAGGCATCTTCTTTTGTTTGATTTTGTGTAATTCGAAATTTAGAAGCAACGTAGTTTTCAAATTTATATTCGTACCTATCTAAATGATCAGGAGTGATATTTAACAGAATGGCTATGTCTGCTTTGAAATTATACATGCCATCTAGTTGAAAACTACTTAACTCTAAAACATAGTAATCAAAATTTTCTTTAGCAACTTGGTATGCAAAACTTTTTCCTATATTACCTCCAAGACCCACATTATATCCTGCTTTTTTAAGGATATGATAAGTAAGTAGGGTAGTGGTTGTTTTTCCATTACTTCCTGTTATACAAATTGTTTTAGCAGAAGTATATCTTCCTGCAAATTCAATTTCTGAAATGACTGGAATATGTTTGGCGCGTGCTTTTACTACTAAATCTGCTTTATCAGGTATGCCAGGACTTTTAATTATTTCAGCTGCATTTAAGATCAAGTCTTCTGTGTGCATCCCTTCTTCAAAAGCAATGTTGTTTTCAATTAATTGCGATTTATATTTTTCTTTAATCAAACCTTTATCAGATACGAACACGCTAAAGCCTTTGGCTTGTGCTAAAATTGCACTGCCAATACCGCTTTCGCCGCTTCCTAATATCACGATTCGATTATTCAAGGTTGTTATCTTAATTTAAGTGTCACAATAGTTAATGCGGCTAACATGATTCCGATGATGAAAAAACGCATCACAATTTTTGATTCATGAAAACCTAATTTTTG